>JANWHX010000074.1 GCA_025450235.1 Chitinophagaceae bacterium
TGCTCTTTCTTCATGGCTTTATCACTCAACAGGTTCATCATGCCAACTGCCCTGTACGTATTGAACTGGCCCCCTTCCAATTTTATCATATTAGCCGGCAATACGTTCTTAGTTCTGAAATCAACAAATCCTGCCGTTGTAAGATTACCCTTCTCTGCATAATAAGGGCCTTTTTTGAAAGAGATAGTTTCAATTAATTCGGGTATTAAGAAATGAAGATCGGCGTATCCTTGCCCGTGTGCATGTGATACCATATTTACAGGCATTCCATCTACAGCAATATTAATATCTGTGCCGTGATCGATATCAAAGCCGCGTAAAAAAAGCTGTTCTGCCTTACCGCCGCCGGCGTGCTGACCGATAAACAATCCCGGAACAAGTCGCAGGACCTCCTGCGAATTGGTCACATCACGCATTTTAATATCCAATTTACTGATCGGTTTATATTGATCGCCGGCATTCAAAGCAAGCGTGACCGTATGTAACTCTATGACCTGGTTATGGAGATAAACGGTCCTTTTAGCCTTTATGAAATCATTATAACTGATCCTTTTCCTTACGTGACCAATAGCTGAAATAAAGAGACTGTCACCTGCCTGCATACTCTGTCTTACATAGAATTTACCTTGCTCGTTGGTAGCAGTGGATAGTTTGCTATGATAAAAACTTATGGTTGCACCTTCTATCGGGTTGTTCGTAGTTGCATCAATTACTGAACCGGTCTCAACAAACGCAGCCGGTTTGCTTTGAGAAAAAACAGCTGTGTACCAAGATATCGCTGCAAGTGCAGTAAGAAGTCGTGAAATACTTGTTATCATAACTGCGGCCTAAATAATTAATACTATAATTTTTGCAAGCCAGTAATCACTTGTGATCGCAATGACTCCGAAATGTTCGCTCCTGAATCTATTACTTTTTGCAAAAGGCGCCGGGCTTTTGTCCTGTCCCCTCCCCTGGCATAGATCAATCCTGTATGTGCAAGCAATACGGG
Organism: Chitinophagaceae bacterium; assembly: GCA_025450235.1. GTDB lineage: Bacteria > Bacteroidota > Bacteroidia > Chitinophagales > Chitinophagaceae > VBAT01. The sequence continues at coordinate 992 of JANWHX010000074.1, forward strand.
ATTATTGCTCCTGGTTTTCATCGCAACATCAAGATATGGCAGTGCCTTTTCATAATCTCCTTTGTTATAATAAACCCAGGCGACAGTTTCATTAATATCAATATTTGCAGGTCTGCGATTGTATTCGGCTATTGCATGTTCTAATGCTTTATCATAATTGCCTGTCCTTACATATGCATTTGCCAGTTCGCGATCAGCATAATGACCAATGTTATCATCATTCTTTCCATTTTCTGCATCCTTACTCATGGCATCGATCAGCCATTTATTCAACTCACGTGCTTTGTCTTCCTGGCCGGTCAATTGATATATCTCTGCCAGGCACTCTTTGAAAGAATAATCACTTACCAATGAATCAGCCTGCAAATAATAGGCGATAGCCTTATCATAATTTTTTGATGCCATGCCGATCCGTGCCTGCCCTGCAATTGCATAAGCATAACCCGGTCTGTACTGTAAAGCGATCAAATAATTCATCTCAGCAGATTTCAAATCACCAATGTTTTCATACAGATGTCCCAGCTGAACTCTTGTCCATTCTGTTGCTTCGTCCCCCGGTGCACCCGCATCAACTGCCATTTTCATGGCTTCAATAGCACCGGGATAATCTCCATGAATTTCCCTGAGGTAAGATATACGCGAGTACGATCTCATATCAGGTCGTATCGAAACCATTTGGTCCGCTTCCTTAATTGCCTGGCCATAGTTTCCCATTTCTACATTTCCATCCACCAATATTCCATATACAAAGGCGTTATGGGGGTTAACTTCTTTTGCTTTTTCAGCCAGGGCCAGGCCATCTGCAAAATGATGCTGCGAAAGATAGAGTAGTGATTTAAATGCCAGGGCTTCAAAATTTTGGGGCTCTTTTTTCAATACCTCATTCACATATTTGATTGCGGCCTGGTCATAATACATGTAGTTGCCGGTCGCTCTCGCCTCACGGATATATAATGAAGCCAGTTCGATCCGCGATTTGATATCATCGGGATTTGTCCTGGCAATTTTAATAGCTTCATCAAATTTTTTTTGCACCTGTTTACATTCTTCCGCCTGGAAAGAAATGCCTTTGCGGTCCAATAACGGATAAAAAGCAGTTGACTTCTGCCTCTCATTATTCCTAAATTTTACAACAATGAATCCTGCGGCAAGAATAAAAATGGTAAACGTGATTAGATAGAGATATCGCTTTTTCATGTTGGTTTATTTTTCGGTTCTTATCATGAATTGCTCTTCTGAATTTATCATATCGGGCTAAAGCTCATGTTGGTTTAGGCTTTTAAATTGCCCCGCCTCAGGGGCGGGGCAATAGTCTGTAGTTTCTCACGGACTTTTTGTAACAGTGCCGTTAATTCTTGATCAATTGAATAGCCTGTTTTTTGTTTCCGTCCTTTAGTGCCGTGATAACATATGAGCCTGATGTCAGTTTACGCGTATCCCACTCGACACTGTACGTCCCGGCTTCATGTTTTTTGTTGACTAATTCTGTTACTAATCTGCCCTGCGTGTCATACACCACAATTCTCAGTTGGCCGGGAGTTTCAACCCGGTACCTGACGGTATTGCTTGCTGTTGATGGATTTGGCGACGTAGATAAAAACACTTCAGGTGTTGCCATTCCCATGTCACTGGAGGGTGGTGCGATACTACGCATATTGCTTGTCACAGGAATATTGGTTTTTGCTGAATTTGTTTGATTGTCATCTGAGCAATCGCAATTGTGTGTGCCGGGCCAGGGAGCTTGTACAAACGGAAATGCAGGCTTAAACGCTGTGTCATTGCTGTTGATACCCGTCCTGTAAGTAAGTACATTCAGGAGATTTGGCGTTACAGGATTCGTTCCATCGAAATCATCATACCATAAGCCAATTGCCGCCAGTACCACACCGCTGACTGCCTGTAGTTCTATCAAAGTAACATCATCTTCCAGTCTTCGTCCATTTGGAAAACCATCCATATTGGGAATGAATTGAAGCGACGCACTGGAGTTGAACGTTGGATTCGTCAATCCGAGAACTGCCGCCTGCACCAACCCTTCTGAACTGAAATTGGGATCATTCCTTGGGGTTGCGGGAACAGCCATATTCAGGCGAAGCATGTCACCTCCATTGGGTAAAAAGTTATTGATAAAGGGTTTCCCTGCGGCCAGCGGATTACCTGCTTTACCTGTTGCCAGTTGATAGGGACGCAAATTCGGAACACCTGTATGAAATATGGGCCAGAGATCAACTGAACGGGGCGAATTCTTTTTCAATAATAAGTTGCCAAAGGCATTGTTTGCCAACGCTGTCCCATTCAAAGCAGCATTTCCTTTCAAAGGGAACAGCCCCTGCTGGTCATTTCCAAAACCAAATGATCCAAGCGAGTTTCTCTGGATGCGCAATGGAGTCAACGCAGGTACAGCGGCACCAAAGAATGTATTATCCATATAAAGGGCTAACTCGGGCTGGTAAAAATATTTTCCAAAAGTTTTAAGATACGCCAGGTCCTGGTATGGCGTAATAGAGTTCCACAGATCTTTTTTCCCGATGGGCACAACTGCTTCATTGGTCAGCGGCATCCCTAGTCTTGAAACCTGCACCCAGGGCCCCGAATAAGATACTCCAGTCCAATCACCTTTACCATTATTATCATCACCTCGCCAATCTCCATTATCATGATCGTACTTATAAACATCCGTTTTATAATCATCACTGGCATTATCATTTAGTACCGTGATCTTTCTCCTGCTTGCAGAAGCCCACACCCCGATGACATAATTAGGATCAAGGATACTTGCAGCCCTGTTTGCGGATTTATGATCTTTTTGCAATGTAGAGATATCAATCTCCATCGCGATGCTTGAAACATTCAGACATTTCAAACCATCCTGGGAACGTGAACCAGTGGTACGGGGAGCGTCACCCAAATCAAATATTCCACCAAGGTCAACATAAAACGGGTCATCTGCGGTACCACAAAAAACCCGTTCCCCGGTGGTGGCTGTCTTAATTGAATTATTGATAAGGGTGTTGTAATCGGCAGTATTCAGTCCAACGGGAGAACTGATTGACCTGGGCCCAATGTTAGGCGGCGGTACGATGCCGTTGTTTACGATCGTCTTCCAACCTTCACCGGTATGAAATCTTTCCAGTTTATAGGTAGTTTTTAGATTTTGTTTTCCAAGACGGATATTGAAGAATGTAGTTGGATCCTGGTTTTCCTGGTCGAAGGTAAACCGGTAAATGAAGTCGTCCCCATCGGTATTGATATCATTGTCGATGTGAATTTCATAACGGATATTATCTCCAAATGAATAATAGTTGGGACCGCCCTGTGGCAATTGACCAGGAATGTAATTGGCAATAATGACGATCTTGTTAGAATTGGTCGGGCTCCGGAAGGCATAGAGATCGGTGTTGTCGGCGAGGGGATCATTCGAGATCAATGGCGCCTCGCGGTGACTGGAAGACGAGAAAATGGTGATAAGACCAAAGAGGCCGGCAAAGGCAAAAGCAATCCTGGCGCCTTTGCCCAGGGAAGTTCTTTTTCGCATAGCAAAAAGTTTAAGAGTTAAAGAATAAAACAGTTAAGTACCGGGCGCTATGTTGGTTGAGAAGAGACAGGGTATACCCTGCCCGTACATTAAATATCGTTTTCAGAGATTGGCAAAATTTCCTTTGCCTGTACGTCGGTTAATAGATGGTATATGTAGATACGTGATCTGATTCAAAAGAGTTTTACCAAAAAATTATTTTTTTAATGAAGGAAGAATAAACCCCTCAAGAATCACAAAGGATACGAAAGACGAACTAAAACTGGACACGCTCTTTTACCCCCGGCGTCCGAACCTACCGGACTACAGGGAATTCGCACCTTGGCAATTACCTTCGAAAAAAGTTCTTTGTGAACTTCGTGGTACTTTGTGCACTTTGTGCTCCAACCTTTATTAAATTGTAAAAAAATTGTGAGAGATGCCTACAGAAATCAAATGTCCTAATTGTGGTCACCAATTTGAGCCGAACGATGCAATAAGGGAAGAAGTGGAGAAGGAATTGCGTTCAAAAGCAGCCGATTGGCAAAAAAAGAAGAACGAAGAGTTCCAGGTAAAGATGGATGACGAAAGGAAGCGAATGCAGCAGTCGCTGGAAGAAAATATTCGTAAAACTATTTCTTCTGATTTTGAGAATAAACTTCGTCTTCTTGAACAGAATAATAAGGATAACGAAGAGAAATTGAAACAGGCGAGACAAAAAGAACTGGAGTTCCTGCAAAAAGAACAGGCGTTGAAAAATAAGGAAGCGGAAATTGATATCAATATCCAGAAAAAATTGCAAACGGAAAGAGAAACACTTTCAGTGGACCTGCGTAAGATTGAAGAACAAAAGGTAGCTGCCAGGGAAAATGAGCTTCATTTGAAGTTAAAGGAGCTGGAAAAGCAACTGGAAGATCAGAAGAAGTTAGCAGATGAAATGCGGCGCAAAGCAGAACAAGGTTCGATGCAACTACAGGGGGAAGTACAGGAACTCGCACTCGAAGAAATCCTAAGATCTACGTTTCCATTTGATATGATAACTGAAGTGGGTAAAGGCGTGCGGGGTGCTGATTGCATACAGACAGTGCGCAATAATTTTGGCCAGGAATGTGGCCAGATCATTTATGAAAGTAAGCGCACCAATTCCTTTGCTGCAGATTGGATAGAAAAACTGAAATCGGACATGCGGAGCCAGGGTGCAGAGATTGCCGTGATTGTTACCAAGACAATGCCTAAAGAGATGGATTGCTTTGGTATCAGGGATGGCGTGTGGGTTTGTTCTTTTTCCGAAGTAAAACAACTGGCTTCTGTGCTGCGTGATGGCGTGATGCGGGTTTTCAATGCGGCAAAAAGCAATGAGAACAAAGGCGATAAAATGCATTTGCTCTATGGTTATTTGACCAGCAGTGAATTTGCCGAACAATGGAAAGCCATAAGAGAAGGTTTTATGAGTATGAAGCTCTCGATTCAAAAGGAGAGAGACGCGATGGAGAAGTTGTGGAAAGCAAGAGAAAAACAGCTGGAGAAAGTTTTATTGAATGCTGCACATATCCGTGGTTCTATCGAAGGTATTTCCGGGTCTGATGTTGATTTGAACTTATTGGAATCAGGAGATAGTGAAGATGACATCGCACATTAATCGAAAAAAATCCGAATATATAAGCACGAAATCCGAAAAGTATTCCATCGGGTTCGCTCTTTTCGAATTTCGGAATTCTTTTTTCGGATTTCTTTCAACTCATCGTCCACGCAAGCACCAATTGGTCAAAACTGCGGTAATGAATAGTTAACTGCGTATTATTTTTTGAAAAAAAACAATCTATCGTTTCAGTGTCCTGATTTTGTTTCAACAATTGAATTTGCCGCCGGAAGTCAACTCCACCATTAGCATACCATTTAAATACTGACTCCTTTGCCGACCACAGTATCGTTGGCGTCTGGTAAGTATTTCCAGACAATTTATCAGCAGCACCGGGCACAAGATTAAATATTTCATGCTCCTTTGCACTTAAGAACTTATACATTATAGCAGCGATCTTATCCACTGGTATTTCAATATCAATGCCTACCCTTTTGTCTTTGCTGACAATGGCTGCCGCATAATCACCGCAATGAGAAATAGAGAAATGACACTGTTCATCGGGTAAAAATGGCTTGCGGGTGTCCGCAATTTGAACTAATTCATACGGGAAATCAGGAAACAGGAATTGTAGCAAGAATCGGCCGGCCAAATGTTGCAGCCGTTTATGTGGATGAGTTACATCCCGGTGTTGTGGCACATTTCCCTGAAAGAATTCCGCGGCTTCTTCAATTTTCCAGATACCGAGTCTTGTCGTATCATTGATTTGGTGTTGAAAAAAAATCGGCATTAGTTACGGTTTCATCTTTACTTTGCCACCTTGCAAATAGACAATTAAAAATTAAAAACGAAAAATGATTCTTTCTGATAATCGAATTCTGGAAGAGATAGAAAAAGGTACGATCAGGCTGGTCCCTTATGACAGGGAATGCCTTGGCAGCAATTCTTACGACGTACATCTTGGCAAGTGGCTGGCTACCTACCGCGAACACATACTCGACGCCAAAAAACACAATGAGATAGAACAATTCGAGATACCAGCGGAAGGATTTGTACTTTACCCGCATATATTTTACCTGGGTGTCACACTGGAATACACTGAAACACATTCTCATGTCCCGTTTCTTGAGGGCAAGTCTTCAACCGGTCGCCTCGGTATAGATATACATGCTACTGCCGGGAAAGGTGATGTTGGGTTTTGCGGGCACTGGACATTGGAAATCTCTGTCAAGCAACCCGTCAAGGTGTACCCTGGAATGCCCGTCGGCCAGTTGATTTATTTTAATGTAGAAGGGGAAACCGCAATAAAGTACAATGAAAAGAAAAACGCCAAATACAGCGGGCAACCCGATAAACCGGTTGAAAGTATGATGTGGAAGAATGTGTTTTGAGGCGGGAGTACGCAGTCGTTAGTCGTTAGTCGTTAGTCGATGGTCGCCAGGCATTAAGCATTACGCGTTAGGCATTAAGCATTACGCGTTAGACATTAAGCATTACGCGTTAGGCGTTAAGCATTAGGCATTAGAGGGCCTCTGTGCCATACTTCTTATAATAGGCAATTAACCACGATATCACTTCATTATATGTTTCTTTACCTGCCGGTTGGTTATTTGCTTTTAGAAAATGTCCATAGCCCCACATGATGATTGGCTCAACCGGGTTCTTATATTGACGAAAAAAATCACGTAGCTCCTTAATATCGGCGGTCACCTGCGGATGTAACTTTTGATTATAATCCCTTGCCAACAAAGTATCCCGCTTTCCGACCTCCCTGATCGCATAACTATATATGTCGAAGTACATAGAGTATTTCAACCCGGCGGATGAAGAAGTATGACAGGCCAGGAACGCTACAAAGTTTGCTTCATTTTCTCTTGCATAACCAACCTGGTGACCTATTTCATGCGCTGTAACAAATGGTTCGAGACAACGGGGAACCGTTGTGTTCACCTGTCCTTCACCGGAGAAGGGATTATAATAGCCCTGGAAACCGAGATAATTTCCCAGGTAACTAAACAATGATGGCTTGATTGACCGTGGTTGGTAACGTAAGAAAGAAAATTTCCCGGCAGCGGTTTGATAGGCTGCGCTGCTTTCTTTAAATAATTTTCGCTTTCTGTTTAGTGAATCTCTTTGTTCCCCGGTCACAAATACGGCGTATTCATTTAATCGTATCTGAATGACAGACGTCAGTGTATCGAGATCGGCCAAGGAGTATTTTTTTACATTCAAACCCAGTTGCTGCGCTATTCCCCTCCGATTATAATTAAGTCCCCACAATAAATTAAAAAATACATATACAAACAGAAAAAAGAAGATCGCCTGCTGTAAACCCGATGCAAAATATTGCCTCGTCAACCTTTTTTTAAAAACTAATTTAAAGAACCTGAACGTCCTGAATATCACTACGAGGATCAGGAAAGCGTAGAAAAGATCACCGATGCTGAAAGGTATCCATCCGAACAGGAATCTTTGAACTTTAGAAATGACCGGGTAAATGCCATAGGTGTAATTGTCTTCGACCCAATCCGGGTACA
>JANWHX010000075.1 GCA_025450235.1 Chitinophagaceae bacterium
AGCAAATCACTCCATCCAGGATTGTCGAGGTTAACAATAGAACGATCAAATGTTATGATGACCTGGGAAACAATATAGATGAAACAACTGTCCGGTCATTTGGCGAAGAATGGAAAGCATTTCACAAGTTTGATGATAAAGAATTGAATCGTATCGGCGATGAATATTTTGATATCGTGACGCCTGTTATGTATGGCCAGGACAAGATCGCCGCGGATTTTGGATGTGGTACAGGAAGGTGGACAAAATATTTTTCCAGGCGGGTGGGTGCCATTGCTGCTATTGATCCGAGTGATGCGATATTTACTGCTGCCCGGGTGCTTGACAAGACGGAAAATGTTCAGTTGTATAAAGCATCCATTGATAATTTACCATTCCCGGATAATTATTTTGACTTTGGATTCAGCCTGGGTGTCCTGCACCATATTCCGGATACGGAAAGGGCTATGAATGCATGTGTACAAAAGATCAGGCCCGGAGGATATTTTCTCGTGTACTTGTATTACAATTTTGATAACCGTGGCATTTTATTCAAGTTTGTTTATTGGTTATCTAATCTTATTCGTTTGGTAGTGTCAAAATTACCTGGCGGAATTAAACGTTTTATTTGCAATATCCTGGCTGTCCTTTTATATATGCCATTTGTAGGCTTGTGCCGTCTTCTCCGTATACTGGGAGTCCCGGAGAAATTCCGTCAAAAAATCCCGTTGCAGATATATGAAAAGGCATCTTTTTACATTATCCGCAATGATGCACTCGACAGGTTTGGCACGCCGTTAGAGCAGCGGTTCACCAAAAAAGAAATTACAACAATGATGGAAAAGGCGGGTTTGTCAGAAATAAATTTTTCATCTCATGCGCCCTACTGGCATGCAACGGGAAAAAAAGGCTAACCCGGCCGTATTATTGTTATTTTGTACTAATAAGCCGATCATAATTGTGCTGCATGTTACTTGATGTCAGATTTTTCTCCGTAAATGATTTTTTTCTTGTTCCATTATGCTTTGTCTTAATGTATGCCATTATTCGCAACAGGGCTGCTGCATGCAAAGATCCGGGCATACGAAAATATTATTTCCAGGTTTTTTATTTTAGAACAGTTTGCGTATTTGCATTTACCCTTATTACTGAATTTTATTTCCGCGGTGGAGATACTTCTCTTTACTACCAGGGTATCGCGGACATGAGGGCCGCGCTCCAGGATGATTTCAGCCATTTGTACGACATTTTTGTCAGCTCAAAACTGGATCCCGCCAATCCCCTGGCACCTTTCTTTTTATACGACAATTATGAATATGATTTCACGTATAATTACATGGTAGTGCCCGGCAATTTTTTTGTTCCCCGTCTTGGTATCGTTCCCTCCATATTGTTTTATAACAGTTATCTCTGTATATGTTTTTGTTTCATGATGTTCGCCATTGGCGGTGCCATAAGATTATTCAAGACTTTTTATTTTTACTATCCAACAGCAAAGCGGGAGATAGCCCTGGCCACTTTATTTCTCCCAAGCGTGGGTTTCTGGAGCGCCGGATTACTAAAAGACACAATTTGTTTTGGTTGCGTTGGATTCTTTGTGTATGGAATATTCAACATTTTCATCAGGAGGCGAAAATTCAGCAGCTCACTATTCTGGGTTGTTCTGAGCAGCTATCTCCTTTTTACGATTAAGACGTATATTTTTCTGGTGCTGGTGCTGGCTTTGACACTTTGGATTTTTGCCGAGACTAACAGACTAATAAAAGATAAAACATTAAGACAAATTTTTGCCTTTATGACATTCGTTATCGGCGCGGGTGCAGGATATTTTATGTTGCAATATTTCACTTCTGAGGAAACTTTACGGCAATACCAGCTCGATAACATTATTTCTTCTGCCGAATATCAACGTAAAGGTTACACTATTTTAGCAAGTCAGCAGACTTCTTATTATTCTATCAATGCATCGAATCCTGTCACTTTAGTGTTAAACAGTATTGCGGCTACTTTTTTTCGACCATTTCCCTGGGAAATCCGGTCGGCGGCTGCCACATTCTCTGCGATGGAAGCATTAGGGTTCTTAATACTTACAGTGAATCTTTTTGTTAAAAAAGGACTAGGGCGCCCATTTCGCGAGATCTTTAAAGATCCAAGACTATTGATGTGTTTTGTTTTTTCCATCGTTTTTGCTATCGGGGTAGGGGCTTCAACAGCCAACTTTGGAACATTGTCCAGGTATAAGATACCCTGTGAGCCATTTTATGTGATAATGCTTTTTCTATTATATAAAAAGACAGGTGCTCCTTATCCCAAGTGGTTAAGATGGATACTGGGATATAAATCGTAAGCTGATGTGTGGTATTGCAGGTTCGATTAATGCTCCTCTTGATATTCCATTGTTGACGAAGGATCTGTTCCATCGCGGACCGGATGAGCAAACTACTTTTGCTGAAGATGATCTTATACTCCACCACCATCGGCTGGCGATCCTCGATATAGCCGGCGGAAAACAGCCAATGCATTTTGAGCATCTCACCATCATTTTCAACGGTGAAATATATAATCACCTTGAGGTAAGAGCGAAATATAGCTTTCGCTGTAATACCAACTCTGATACCGAGACCATTCTCCGGGCATATGATAAGCTGGGCGCCAAATGCCTTGATGACTTCGATGGGATGTTCGCTTTTGTTATTTATGACAAAAAAAAGAAAGAAATCTTTATTGCCCGGGACAGGGCTGGCAAAAAGCCGTTGTATTATTATAATGACGGGAAACGTTTTATTTTTTCCAGTGAACTTGGGGCATTAAACAATCAACTGTCATTGCAGATCGATGTGGAGCATCTTCAGCAATATGTGCGGATGGGGTATTTTTATAAATCTTCTACGCCATATAAAAATGTATGGGAATTACCTGCGGGAAGCTATGCCTATGTTTCTATGCAGCATCCCGAAATAAAAGTGCAGCGGTGGTGGGATATTCACTCGTATTATAAGCAATCATCAGCGGATGATTTTAATGAAGCTCTCGATAAAGTTGACCGGTTACTTCACCAGGCTGTAAAAAGAAGAGTTGAATCATCAGATCTTGAGGTCGGGTCATTCTTAAGCGGGGGTATCGACAGCGGTCTTGTCACCGCTATTGCCAAATCTTATAATCCTGCTTTAAGAACTTTTACGGTTTCATTCGACAGTGAATATGATGAAGCTCCATTAGCTAAACTTGTAGCCGACCGCTACCAAACCCATCATTCAGAAATAAAGATATCATTTGATAATCTTCTGAATGACGTGGAAACTATTCTCTGTAACTATGGCGAACCTTTTTTTGACAGTTCCGCTATTCCAAGTTACTATGTGAGCAGGGAGGCAAGGAAATATCTGACGGTAATCCTGAATGGCGACGGCGGGGATGAAATATTTGGTGGTTACCGGCGTTACGTTCCGTTTGCAAAGTATGATTTCTTTAAGCCCGGTTTATTTGTAAAAGGACTTGCGTCAACTGCACATGCGGTATTGCCAGCTCCCAATTCCAAAAAAAGTAAATACAATTTCGTATACCGCCTGGCCGATTTAGCCAGCAAAAAAGGATTGGCTACCTATTTATCGTCTACTATCGACATTTTTGAAGACTATGAAAAATATCTTAAAGGAGATAGTAACATTCTCGATGAGGTGGGGCGGGATTTTAATTGTATCAACAGTTCTTCGCTATCGGGACTTCAAAAAATTATGAATCTTGATTTTGACAACATTCTTGCCGGGAATTTATTGGTAAAAATGGATATCGCCACGATGGCTCATTCGCTGGAAGGGCGAAGCCCCCTATTAAGCAAAGAAGTATTGGAATACGTGCCATCTATGCCGGATAAATTCAAGATAGCAGGCAGGCAAACCAAATACCTTCTAAGGAAACTTGCTGAAAAGTATTTGCCCGCCGAACTGATCAATCAACCCAAAAGAGGATTTGAGATTCCATTGAAAAAATGGGTCGATGGGCAATTGAACCCAATGATAAAAGATTATATTCTGCCGGCTGGGGCCTATTGCAGGAATTTTGTGGACGCTTCTTTTTTAGATAACATATGGAACCGAAAAGTAAAAGTAGGTGATGAAAAAAGGGCAAAGATGATCTGGTCATTGTTTGCGCTGGAAGTATGGCATAGAAAAGTGTACGGAAAGAAATAGACCCGATGGAGACTGCAAAAAAGAAACTTGCCATTATCGAAAATCATGAACTGGGTATTTATTCAATACGCCATGATTTGGTAATGGCTCTTGCGAAAAAGTATGATGTTTCGGTCTTAACCGAGATAGATGATTCATTCAAAGATGGCGACCTCGAAAATGTTGTCCGGTTCATTGATGTGGGCAAAAGCGTAATGAATCCGGTGACAGCATTAAAATACAATGCAAGAGTCCGGAAAGCCCTGAAAGAAATCCGACCGGATGTTTGCCTGACGTTTACCATCCGTCCTGCTATCTATGGCAATATGGTTACGAGTGGATTAAAAATACCCACTATTTCAACCATTACGGGAACCGGTCCTTTATTCGACAGCAGGAGTTTGTCATACGCGATCGCGAGGCAATTGTATAAATGGGTATTAAAAAAAACAAAATTTGTTTTTTTTCCCAACTATGACGATCTCGAATTATTCATCAGTGCGAAATACATCAAACGGGAACAGGCGAAACGGGTACCGGGGTCAGGAATCAATTATGAAAAATTTTCGCCCTTACCCTTTACAAGAGGCAATGACGGTAAATTTATTTTTTTATACATAAGCAGGTTGATAAAAGACAAAGGGATACTTGAATATGTGGAAGCTGCATCTGTTATAAAAGCTAAATATCCCCATGCCGAATTTCATGTGATCGGCCCGCTTTGGACCGGCAACAAAAAGTCATTGACCGTTACTGAAAAGGAATTGAATGACTGGATAGGAAAAAAATGGATCGTGTATCACGACAAACAAAAGGACATCCGGCCATACCTGGCCAATGCTGATTGTGTGGTAATGCCGTCGTATCGCGAAGGCATGAGTAATGTGTTACTGGAAGCAGCAAGTATGGCCCGGCCTTTAATAGCCACCAATGTTACCGGTTGCCGGGACATTGTAGAAGATGGAGTGAATGGCTTGCTTTGTAAAGTAAAGGATGGAAAAGACCTGGCAGAGAAAATGAAACAAATGATGGATATACCCGCGCCGGATAGAGAAGTAATGGGAAAAAAAGGCAGGGAAAAAATGATCCGTGAGTTCGATAAAAAGATGGTAATACAAATATATTTGCAGGCTATTGATGAAGTTGCCGATGGAAAACAATGAACATGCCTTTACACTTTCGATAGACTGGGAAGAATTCGGCCAGTTACTCGGTCGTGATCATACCGGTGTCGTAATGCCCGCCGTTCCGAAGACCATTGACAGGCAGACCGACATTATGCTGTCCTTGCTGAACGAGACAAATCAAAAAGCAACTTTTTTTATCCTGGGAATGTTAGCACAATACAGACCTGACCTGGTTAAAAAGATTGCAGCAGAGGGTCATGAGATCGGAATGCATGGACACAATCATATCCGCATGAATACGCTGTCCTACAAAGAAGCTTATAATGACCTGAATGATTCTTATAAATTGGTCACTGATATCATTGGTGCGCCTATTTATGGATACAGGGCTCCTTATTTTTCAGTGAATGAAACGAATCTGTATGTTTTGGAAATCCTGAGTGATCTTGGCTTAGTCTATGACAGCAGTATTTTCCCGGTTAAGTTAAAGAGCTATGGGATAGCTAATTTTCCATTTGAAGATGCATTGTATGATTTGCCTAACGGAAAACAAATTGTAGAGCTGCCGTTAACGATCATGAATTGGCGGGATAAACGATTGCCGATAGCAGGCGGTGGTTATATGAGAGCATTCCCGAAATTCATGTTGAAAAGATTTTTTAGGAAGCTTGATGCGGAAAAAAGGAATGTGATGTTGTATATGCACCCGTATGAGTTTGATGATCGATGGATCAGCTGCTCCACACATTATCCTCCCGGCAAAGGTTACTCGAAACCCAAATCGTTTTTAATCGATATTCGCTGGAATTTATTCCGCGGAACTATTTATAATAAAATAAAAGATCTTTTAAAAGAATATAAATTTGTAACCTGTTTAAAAAAAGCTGAATATGTCAAAAGCCATTCACACAGCCCAGCAGTATTGGGACGCCCGCAGTGAACTGTTTGCTAATTATTATAAAAAGCCTTCCTGGTTTGACAAAACGTTCCGCAAGGCCGTGTTCTTCCGGACAGCCGTAGCCCTGAAAACGATCAAAGAGTTTGACCAGCCAACTGTTTTGGATATTGGTTCAGGCCCGGGAGTGAACAGTGTAACATGGTTAAAAAATTCAAATGCAAAATTTTTACTGGGAATTGATTTTGCAGAAAGCATGAATGAATATGCACAAAAGAATGCCGAAGCGGAAGGCGTGGGTGACCGGTGCAAATTTGTACAGGGAGATTTCTTTACTTATGATTTCAAAGGAGAGAGATTTACGGTATCTGTGGCAGCCGGTGTAGTGGACTATGTAAAAGATACGGCAGCGTTCATGAGAAAAATGGATGCAGTTACGTCCGGCGCTTTTGTTGTTTCATGGCCCGAGAATGGATTGAGAATGGCTTTGCGCCGTTATCGTTATACCACCCCTGTTTATCACTATGATGAGGCCGATATCCGACGCTTGCATGAAGGGCTTAATATAAAAAGCCTTGATCTTCTGCCGATGCAGGGCGGAATTACCAGTGTAGCAAGGAAGTAGAGGTTTTCCCTAGTGGTTTTTTGCACCCGTATCGAAAAACTACCTTGTCCGGGGTGGATTACTACCTGTTTTCATTTTTCATTATCCAAATTGTTATGAGCTGACGGAAGGGGATATTATTTTTATATCCATCCAAATCCGTCCAATGAAAACCACCCTAAAAAAACCAGTGGCCATTGTAGGTTATTCAGGCCATGCTTATGTCATCGTCGATATTTTCCTAAATGCGGGCCGCCTGGTTACCGCTTACTGCGACGCTGAAGAAAAAAAACTCAATCCTTACAACCTCAATTATCTCGGCAAAGAGTCAGATGTGATCGATCAATTGAAAAAGTTTGATTATTTCGCTTGTGTGGGTCACAACGGCATTCGTGAAAAGATCCATGCCCAGCTAAGCCAGTATATCGGAGATCCTATTAATGCCATACACCCCAGCGCGGTAATATCTGCGTCGGCGAAGATGGGTATTGGTGTGATGATCGCCGCCAACGCTACAATTAATCCAATGGTAGAAATTGGTAACGGGGTTGTTTGTAATACTTCATCTACTATTGATCATGAATGTATCATAGGTGATTTTTCATTCATATCTCCCGGCGCTGTTTTATGCGGCAATGTAAAAGTTGGCAGAAGCAGTTTTATTGGCGCCAATGCCGTCATTCGCCAGGGAATTATTATCGGAAATAACGTGATCATCGGTGCAGGCACCGTGGTCGTAAAAGATATACCGGATAACACCACCGTGATCGGCAATCCTGCCAGGAAGCTGGTGAAGAAACCAGTAAGAAACCTGAAAGCAGCATAATGACGATTGTTTCATTGGAATTGTTTACAAATCGAAAGGCATCCGCCGCGGCGGATGCCTTTTTTTATAAGCCGCTGAGGCGCAGATTTGCCTGCCTCCGGGGCAAAAACATCTCGCGCAGAGGAAAGAAGAGTACTATTTTATTTGCCAATCGGAATGACAGACTAACAGATAATTGCGGGCACTAAAAATAACCTCTGTGACCTCCTTTTCCTCTGGGCGAGGCCGATACAGCTAAATGGATCTCACAGAACCGGAAAGAAGAATAATGTTTTATTTGCCAATCGGAATGACAAACTAAACAGATAATTGCGGGCACGAAAAATAACCTCTGTGACCTCCTTTCCTATGGGCGAGGCCAATCATAAGCCACCCAGATTTGCCGTGCCTCCATGGCAAAAACATCTCGCACAGAGGAAAGAAGAGTAAGAGTTTTATTTGCCAATCGGTAAGACAGACTAACGGATAACTGCGGGCACGAAAAATAAACTCTGTTACCTCCTTTCCTCTGGGCGAGGCCAATACCGCTAAATGGATCTGAGAGAACCGATTGCCAATTGACATACCTTTGCAGTTCTTTTAAAGCAAGCCGAAATAACCAGTAGTGAAAACGAAGCATCCGCAGGAATCAAGGGTATTATTTTTAGGAAAAAAGGATAACCCTTTTGCAGAAAGGGCAGCCGATCACCTTCGTAAAAACCTTCGCCATCCTCTTATCTTCATCGGCGACAGGCATGATAAATTACCGGAAGAGGTATTGAACTGGAAGGGCGACCTGCTGATTTCGTTTATAGGTTCATGGATAATTCCTGAATCATTGTTGCAGCAGGCTTCCTATGCAGCTATTAATTTTCATCCGGGTAGCCCGGAATACCCGGGAACCGGTTGCACCAATTTTGCGATTTATAATGGAGAGAAGGAATATGGTGTTACCTGCCATCATATGAAAACGATGGTAGACACCGGGAACATTATTGCCGTGCAGCGATTCCCGATTTCTGAAGACGATACCGTATTTGGCGTGACGCAGCAATGTTATCGCCAGATTGAAACTATGTTTTATGAACTAATGGATTGTATCTTGCAGGGTAAACCGTTACCGGTTTCTTCGGAGCAATGGAAAAGAAAACCTTATACCCGAAAAGAGTTGAATGAGCTTTGTTACATAAGCCCCGATATGCCGCCGCAAGAAGTGGAAAGAAGAATAAAAGCCACTACTTACAGGTGGCCCTGGGCTTATACTAAGATCGGCGACAGAACGTTCATACTACAATCATAATAGTATCCAATTATGGTGAAAGAGATACCAAAACACGAGTCCGTTAGCCCTTTAACAGGTAAACAATACACCATTCCTGAAATAATCGACGACAAAGCCGGCATTGATTCCTTTATCGCATTGCATCCGGGTAAAAAAGTGGTAGTAATACAGGGTCTTGGGTTTGTGGGGTCGGTGATGGCCCTGGTAGTTGCCAATGCACTCACCGAAGAATATGCAGTCATAGGCATTGACCTCCCAACTCCTTTTTCATACTGGAAAATACAGTCTATCAATGAGGGAATGTTCCCGGTCATAGCCGATGATCCGAAGATTGGCCAGTTTTATAAACGTGCACGGGAGAAAAATAATTTGTATGCTACCTGTGACCCCCATGCTTACACCAGTGCAGATATTGTAATAGTCGATATTAACCTCGATGTCAAGAAACAGTCAAACGGTAATGGACACCTGGAAGATTATACCGTTGATCTGGCTCCTTTCAAAAAAGCGATCACAAGTATAGGTACACATTGCAAACCGGATGTGCTGGTATTGGTAGAAACAACGGTGCCCCCCGGATCTTCGCAAAAAATAGTGAAACCAATATTGGAAGAATGTCTGCAGCAAAGAAACTTGCCAACAGGTAAATTAAAAGTTGGCCACTCTTATGAAAGAGTAATGCCGGGGCCGAAATACGTTGATTCGATTCAGAATTTTTACCGTGTTTATTCCGGAACGGATGAAGCCAGCGCCGATGCCACTGAAATTTTTCTTCGGACGGTAATAAGTACGAATGAGTATCCATTAACAAGACTGGGAAATACACAAGCCACTGAGATGGCGAAGGTGCTGGAGAATTCCTATCGTGCCATGAACATCGCCTTCATGGTTGAATGGAGCCGTTTTGCTGAAGAAGCAGGCGTAAATATCTATGAAGTGGTGAATGCCATTCGTATGCGGCCCACACATAAGAATCTTATGTTGCCGGGATTGGGAGTTGGCGGATATTGCCTGACCAAGGATCCATTGCTGGCAAGCTGGGCAAGGATGAATTTATTTGGAAGCGATGAGCCCCTCGAGCAAAGTGAAACCGGTGTTCACATCAATGACCAGATGCCCATTTTTGCTTTCCAATATTTGCAGTCTCAGTATCATGAATCGTTGAAGGATAAAAAAGTATTATTGCTCGGAGTAAGTTACCTGAACGATGTTGGAGACACAAGATTTACGCCGGTGCTTGGTATATATGACCAACTGGTTGAAGCCGGCTGCGAAGTCGTCCTGCACGACCCACATGTGGTATTCTGGGAAGAAAAAGCATTGAAAGTAGGCAACGATCTCGATGAATTATTGAAACAGGCTTATGATTTTGTCATTGTCACGACGGGTCATAAAGATTATCGGAACAATGCAGTATTAATCAATAAACTGCTTGATCAGCATTCATCATTTATCTATGATACTATAGGCATATTAACCGAAGATGAGATCAGGCTGTTGAAGACGAGACATGTGGTAAAAGTTATTGGAAGGGGGGATTTATAGGTTTAAAGGTTTAAGGTTGAAGGTTGAGCCGGGACCAAAACAGGTATAATTAATTATGAGTAAGAAAGTTTTATTGTTAGGTGGAGCGGGCTTTATAGGATTCAATATTGCAAAATATCTCTCTGAAAACCGGGATTACGAACTCACTATCGCCGACAATTTTGCCCGTGGCAAGGAAGATGAACTCTTTACCGCATTAGTCGCAAAACATACTATCAAAGTAGTTCCGGGTGACTATACCAATCCGGCGACATTTGAAAAATTAGAAACTAAATACGACCAGGTGTATATGCTGGCTTCTGTGGTTGGGGTGGATAATGCGAATTCGATCCCGCATGAAATCATCCGCATCAATACCGCTTTAATTTATAATACGCTTGAATGGATACGCCGCTCTAAGATCGGGAAGGTATTGTTTACGTCTACCAGTGAGTGCTATGCCGGTACAATTGATGCATTCGGTTATAAAGTGCCGACGCCGGAGGAAGTACCTCTTTGCATTGAGGATATTGGTCATCCAAGATTTACTTATGCAGTTACAAAAATGCTGGGGGAATCGGGTTTTTTAAATTATTCCCGCATACTTGGATTCGAAGCTACGATTGTCCGCTATCATAATGTATATGGTCCACGCATGGGTTTCAAACATGTGATCCCGCATTTGGTAGTTCGTTTCAGAAAAGGTGAAGAACCTTTTAAAGTGTATGGTCACGACCAGACCAGGGCTTTTTGTTATATCACCGATGCGGTAAAAGGAACAGTATTGGCAATGGAACAACCTGGTACGAATGGCCAGATCTATCATATAGGTACAGAGGAAGAAATTTCCATCGGAGATCTTATTCATTATGCGGGGGAATTGATGGAATTCAATGGCGATTATGAAAATGCTCCAACGTATCCTGGTTCCGTCTCTCGCCGCTGCCCCGACATCAGCAAGGCAAGGAAACAACTGGGTTTTGAACCGGAAGTTGGATGGAAAAAAGGGCTACAACAAACAATTGAATGGTATGATCAATATCTTGAAGCAGGAAACAAAGTCTATGAGTAATCAACAGCTGATCCCACTCAGTGTGCCGAACATTGCCGGCAATGAATGGAAATATGTAAAGGATTGCCTTGATACCGGGTGGATATCGTCGGTGGGCTCTTATGTCACGCAGTTTGAACAAATGGTCGCTGATTTCGCAGGCGCCAGGTATGGAGTTGCTTCGGTAAACGGTACGGCTGCTTTACATATCGCATTATTACTATCAGGTGTAAAACAGGATGACTATGTCATTTTACCGAATCTCACGTTTGTGGCGTCAGCTAACTCAATCAAATATCTCGGAGCTGAACCAATATTGATAGACGCTGATCCTGATCTCTGGCAAATGGACCTTGATTTGCTGGAGGAGTTTTTGGAAAATGAAACCGATGAAAGAGATGGTGAGTTGATCTGCATAAAAGACGGCCGCCGCATCGCCGCCATTATGCCTGTACATATACTCGGGAATATGTGTGATATGGATCGTTTTCTCTCCATTGTAAAAAAATACCCGTTACAGGTTGTGGAAGACGCGACAGAAGCATTGGGCACTTCTTATAAGGGCAAACATGCGGGCACATTCAGCCCTATGGGTTGTTTTAGTTTTAATGGCAATAAAATTATTTCAACTGGCGGCGGCGGAGTTATCGTGACCGATGATGAGCAACTGGCCAAACGCGCAAAACATGTAACCACCACAGCCAAAGCCAGTGTGGATGAATACTATCATGATGAAGTGGGATATAACTATCGCCTTGTAAATTTACTGGCTGCGGTTGGAGTAGGACAGATGGAATTGCTTCCTTCGTTTATCAAAAGAAAAAAAGAAGCCGTTGCTTTTTATAAGAATGAGCTCGATGGACTGGCAGATATACGTTTTCAAAAGGAGCTGGCCGATGTTGAAACCAATGGTTGGTTATTTACCATACAAACAGATCGGCAGCAAGAATTACTGGCTCATCTGAATGCCAATAAAATAGTTAGCCGTCGTTTCTGGATGCCAATGAATAAACTGCCGATGTATAAGGATTGTATTTACATTCAGAAAAAGGACAATGCGGGTTATATATACAATACCTGTCTCAGCGTTCCCTGCTCAACAAATATCACTGACGAGCAACTCGAAATAGTTGCCCGGGAAATAAAATCCTTTCTTACCTGACCATGTATTCCTTTATCAAGAGATTTTTTGATATTGTTTTGTCATTGGTAGCGCTGATCATTTTGCTGCCACTGTTTATACCTATCATCATTTTATTATTGCTTACGGGCGAGCATGAAGTTTTTTTCCGGCAGGACAGGGTAGGGTATCATAATAAGATTTTCCGGATCTGGAAGTTTGCGACGATGCTTAAAGACAGTCCGAATATGGGACATGGGGATGTTACAGTAAGGAAAGACCCGCGCATTACACCGCTGGGTCGGTTCTTACGCATCAGCAAGTTGAATGAGCTGCCGCAGGTAATTAATATTCTTACCGGCGACATGTCATTTGTCGGACCCAGGCCATTGATGAAGGTGGGTTTTGACCGTTATACAGATGAAATGAAGGAAAAAGTATACCGCGTTAAACCGGGATTAACCGGTATCGGCAGTATTGTTTTTCGTGATGAAGAGTTAATTATAACAAAAAGCAAGTTGTCACCACATGAATGTTATCGCACCGTTATTCTTCCTTATAAAGGTGCTGTGGAAATATGGTACCAGCACCATCTTAGTTTTTATACGGATTTCATGATACTCTTTCTAACGGCCTGGTGCATTGTTTTTCCGAATAGTAATCTTGTAAATAAAGTATTTCCCACATTGCCGAAACGTGAATTTGTAGGCTAAGAGAAAAAAAGAGAAAAGAAGACCAACAACAACTCGTTTCCTTTTCGCTTAACCTTCGGCTAAATTCCAAGGGAAATAAAAAATAAAAGCAGTGCAGAATTTTAGTAGGGGTTTTTCCTCCTTCTCTCTTTTATCCTCTTAGCCAAATAATAAGTAATTTCGAAATGTTATATCTCAATTATGCTAAAGTTGTTTTTCAGGTCAAGACCAACAACTCTTGCATGGACTCTTTTCCTCCTTTTCTCTTTTATCCTCTTAGCCAAATAATAAGTAATTTCGAAATGTTATATCTCAATTATGCTAAAGTTGTTTTCCAGGTCAAGACCCAACAGGCAACGATTTGATTTTTCTGTCTTAAATACCGACATGCATTCTCACCTTCTTCCGGGTATTGATGACGGAGCGGAAGATATAACCCATTCCCTGGAGCTTATCAGGGGGATGAGAGAACTGGGATATAAAAAACTAATCACTACGCCACATGTGATGTGGGATATGTATAAGAACACGCATGAGGTCATTCGTGAAAAATTATCGGTTGTTCAGCAAGCGGTTAAGGAGGCAAGGATTGACGTAGAAATTTATGCCGCCGCGGAATACTTTCTTGATGAACATGTAGAAGAATTGCTACGCAATAAAGAGCCCCTATTGACAATCAGGGATAATATGGTGCTAACAGAATTTTCGATGGCATTTCCATCGATGAATATCAAGGATATCTTGTTTGAAATGGAGATGCAGGGTTACCAGCCCATTATTGCACACCCTGAGCGTTACGTTTACCTTGAAAAAAACAAAGATTTTTACAGGGAATTAAAGGATGTTGGCTGCCTTTTCCAGCTTAATATCCTCTCGCTGAGCGGACATTATGGCCGGTCTGTCACAGAATTGGCACATTATCTTCTCAAAAATGACTATTACAATTTGTTGGGAACTGACCTTCACCACTCGGGCCATCTGGAACAATTACAGGGAATTGAAGTCCCTGATTCTCTTAAGAAACTGATAGAATCCGGCCAAATTATCAATTCCCGGTTATAGCATTTTGACATTGTACATTTCCGGTAAACTTTTTGCTTTTTCTCTTGTATGCCCCGATTTACGATTTGATGGTTGGACATTGAAATTGGGAAAACGGGTGCTTATCAATAAATTTGTTAAAAAGGAAGGATATGGCTACTACAGAATTCAATGATATGCTACTGGATAATGCAGGTTTTTTAAGACCGTTTGCAGTAAATCTTACGAAAGACACGGAAGCGGCCAATGATCTTTACCAGGAAACTCTGTATAAGGCTTTGGCCAATCATGAAAAGTATAATGCAGGCACAAACATAAAAGCATGGTTGTTTACCATCATGCGGAATATTTTTATCAATAATTACCGCAGACGGGCGAAACAAAAAACTATTTTCGACAGTACGCCGGAAGATTACCTGATTAATATGAAGCAGGTATCGGTATCCAATGGGGCCGAAAGCAACTTGCGGGTAAAAGAAATAAAGGCTGCAATAGATCATCTTCCGGAGATCTTTAAGATGCCTTTCTTATTATATCTCGACGGCTATAAATACCAGGAAATATCGGAATACCTCCATGAACCTCTTGGAACTATTAAAAGCCGCATTCACTTTGCGAGGAAACTGTTGAAGGAACAGGTTAGCAGATTTTAGCTCTCCGCTTGAAGGTACCACGTTAATGGAGTTACAACAGGTGATATTGGTAGATGAGCAGGATGAGCCTGCAGGAACGATGGAAAAAATGGAGGCTCACCGGCAAGGCCTGTTGCACAGGGCATTCAGTATTTTTATTTTTAATAGCAAGGGTGACCTTTTGCTCCAGCGAAGGGCAATCAATAAGTATCATAGTGGCGGGTTGTGGTCAAACAGTTGCTGCAGTCACCCGGAGCCCGGAGAAGAAACTGTCGTTGCCGCCCGACGACGGCTAAAAGAAGAAATGGGGTTTACAACTCATCTTGATAAGATATTTGAATTTATTTATAAGGCCGAATTCAGCAATGGTCTGACCGAGTATGAATTTGATCATGTTTTTGCAGGTCGGTATGAAGGAAGCATCGATTACAATAAGGAAGAAGTTATGGATTATTGTTATAAAAGTTTGGCTGATATACGGGATGAACTGCGGAATCACCCTGATTCTTTTTCCAAATGGTTCTGCGTGGCCTTTCCTAAAATAGAAGAATGGTGGCGAAGTAACCGGAAGACAATGATAGCATAAGCCGGTAAAACATTCTTTCAATAAAGAACCTCCCGCTGCGGGGAGGTTTTTTCATTTTGAGATAATCATTACTGATCGGGGTCGAGCTGCATAAACTCCCTTTTTACCGCCTTTAGCATGCTAAAAAGCTGCGCTACCTGTATCAGCAGCAAGACAGTCAGGGCTAATAATACGTACCAGGGCAATGTTATTTTCTGTATATCCTGAATTGATTGGAATTTTGTAAGATGCCAGCCGGCCAGGGCCGCGCCAAATGCCATACCTACCAACAAAAAGGAAAGTAGCGAAAACACGCATTTAAGAAACATGATCCTCATCGTGGAATAGCCTACCTTGAAATTTTCAAGAATAGCTGCGGGTATAATCAATATCAGCGTAATCCAGCTCCAGTTGTTTCTGAACCACCCGTCGTTGAGTGTAAGATTCAAAATGAGTATAAGAAAAATTGATAAAAGACCCCAGGGAAACAAAAGAAAGGTAGATGGTTTTGCAGGCTGTGCCATGGTGATTGTTTTAGAATAGAAAAGTAAAGATTTTTTTCGAGATGCGATTTTGTTTGAGGGGAATTAGATATAAAACCAATACCGTTGAACATTGACACTTTCCTTACAGCCAAAATAGAATTAGTTACCTTTCTTATAAAATCATTCCACATGAAGCATATTCCTTGCACATTCTTGATAATAGTTGTTTTGCTTCATTCATTGAACCTGGATGCACAAACAAAAAACAAGGATGAGATTTACCGGCCTAAAATCCATTTTTCACCAAAGGAAAAGTGGATAAATGATCCCAATGGTTTGGTTTACTATAAGGGAGTCTATCATCTTTTCTTCCAGCATCATCCCGGTAGTTCAGTATGGGGTCCCATGCATTGGGGGCATGCTACCAGCAATGACCTGGTTCAATGGAAACATGAGCCGATTGCACTTTTCCCGGATAGTATCGGAACAATCTTTTCGGGCAGCGCCGTGGTCGACATGAACAATACTTCCGGTTTTGGAATGAATGGCCGGGTGCCACTGGTGGCGATCTATACACAACATGATGAATCGGGTGAAAAAGCAGGCAGGAACAACTTTCAAAATCAAAGTTTGGCTTACAGTCTTGACAACGGTAAGTCATGGAAAAAATATTCCGGCAACCCGGTATTAAAGAATCCGGGTATTCGTGATTTCAGGGACCCAAAGGTTATGTGGCACGGGTCATCCAAAAAATGGATCATGTCACTCGCAGCAGCAGACAGGATCATTTTTTATTCTTCACCCGACCTGAAAAAATGGACAAAGGAAAGCGAATTTGGAGAGTCTGCAGGAGCGCATGGCGGTGTATGGGAATGTCCTGATTTGTTCTCATTGCAATACAACGGTAAGCACGTCTGGGTCCTTATTGTTAACATCAATCCCGGTGGTCCGAACAAAGGTTCAGCCACTCAATACTTTCTGGGTGATTTTGACGGAAAAAGATTTTCTCCAAATAGTACGAATACCAAATGGCTGGATTATGGTCCCGATGAATATGCGGGTATTACATGGGAGAATACAGGAAAAAGGAAAATTTTCCTGGGATGGATGAGTAACTGGCTATATGCAAATGTGGTTCCTACTGAAACATGGAGAAATGCCATGACTATTCCGAGAGATCTGAAACTTGTAAAGGTTGGCAATGAAATGTTCATAGCTTCGGAACCGGTTAAAGAAATCGCCAAAATCAAATCAACTCCTGTTGTTGTCAGTAACATTTCTTTGTCAAAGGCATTTGACCTTTCAACGAAAACGGGCAAAGTAAAACTTCCCTGCCTGTTGAATTTAGCATTGGAAAATAGCAATGATTTTTCCATTACCATATCAAATGACAAGGGAGAAGAACTTCAGATAGGTTACGATAAAATGAATAATCAATATTTTATTGACAGGACCAGGTCAGGAAAAACTGATTTTCAAAATGAATTTGCAGCCAGGCATACGGCGCCACGATTTGCTGCAGGTTCCAAAATGAACCTTGTATTACTAATCGATGTCAGTTCTGTGGAGTTATTTGCGGATGACGGATTAACAGTCATGACGGAAATTTTCTTTCCAAACCAACCATATAACAGGATATATATTCAATCTTCTAACGCAGCGTTTATTAAGAGTTTAGAATATTACACATTAGGGAAGTAGAAGCGAGGATAAATTCGATATAAATCCGAAATCCCAAGCTCGAAATCCGAAAAAGTCTTCCATTGGGATCGGTCTTTTCGAATTTCGGATTTCTTTTTTCCCTGCCTGTTCGGCAGACACGGGATTTTTGCAAAGTTGAAAATTATCTGCCATTGTTTGCAAGATGAAGTGTTTGACTAATTCAGGTAACTAACCTCTCTTTATAATGGAATTGGCTGTAGGACTGTCTTTTCCCAATCAGCAAACTGCGCCTTCAACCGGCTAAAAACTGCTTCTTCTTTTGCTTTAAGGTCATTTTTTTCTCCCGGGTCAGCATCCAGGTCAAAGAGGTATTCTCCTTTTTCGTCAAGCAAATATTTCCATTTTCCTGCTCTAATAGCTTTTTGTTTATTGCCCTGGAACCTCTTCCAGTATAAGGTCCGGTCAACTATTTTTTTCTTTCCTGTACAAACTGGCATCAGGTCCATTCCGTCTAATGGGAAGCCGGGATGAGCTTTTGCTCCGGCAATTGAAAGAATAGTGGCTGTCCAGTCCATAGTAACAGCTACCTGTTGTGTAATAATACCAGGACCGATCTTACCTGGCCAGCGGACAAAAGCGGGTACCCGTATCCCACCTTCCCATAACGTAGCTTTAGCCCTTGCAAGACCTCCATTATCCGAATATCGTTCGCCCCCGTTGTCGTTCGTGAAAATGACAATTGTTTGTTCAGTCAACCGCTCATCATCCAATGTCTTCATGATTTCTCCAACCCCATCATCCAGGCTTTTCATCATAGCAGCATAAATTGCAGGTGAACCTCCGTTCCTGAAGTTAGCTGTGTCTGCATACGCATTATCACCAGGTCCTTGCCATGGCCAATGAGGGGCCGTATATGTAACCGCCAGGAAAAAAGGCTTGTTGTGTTTCTGCTTGATAAACGCAATTGCTTTTTTGGAAAAAAGATCTGTTAAGTATCCTTCCCGATCAACCGGCGTGTCGTTCTCATAAAGATCGTTTTGTCGTGAATCGCCCTTGTGCGATATGTAATCAGCCGCACCACTATGAATGCCGAAAAAATAATCGAATCCGTTTTTAATTGGACTATGTTGAGGAAGAAAGCCTAAATGCCACTTTCCTATTAATGCGGTTTCATACCCTCCCGCTTTCATTAAACTGGCTACCGATGGAAATTCAGCAGTCAATCCATAAGCACTGTCTCTTTTTGTAGACGTAAGGGGCTCCATCAATCCAACAGGGGTTCTTGCCGGATAACGCCCGGTCATAAATCCTGTGCGGGTGGGGGTGCAGAGCGGTGCGGCTGCGTAAGCGTTAACAAATTTGATTCCCTGCGAAGCCAACTTATCCAAATTCGGGGTTTGGTAGTCTTTACGTCCATAACCACTTAAATCTGCATAGCCCATATCGTCACTCATTATATAAATGATATTTGGGCGCTGAGACCGGGCATTTGAATAATAAATAAATGCCAAAGAGATCAGTAGTAAACTTTTCTTTGAAATTAAATGAGTCAGGCAAAACATAACCCGTATTTTACGTTGATAATGTTGAAGGTGAGTTACTAACCATTAGAAAGGTACTGAAAATTGGTTCTATCCTAAAAAACATAATAGAACCCCTAAGCGAAATCCGATCGTCAAAGAGCGCTCATTTTTTTTCATTTATTGTCTTGACGACTATACTCGAAGGCGACATTCCATCCGCAGAAGCTGTCAATGTAATGGCTTTTGGATCTTTTGATGCTCTTACGATAACCAAACATCTACCTTGCCAGGAGTTTCGCGTAAGGGTACGATTAAAAAAGGGCAGAAATAACATAGGATATGTATGACCTGCACTTCCACCAAATGCAAGCTGACAAGCTTAATACCCGGCACTACTTACTATATAAAGATAGCGGCAGCAAGTCCCAAAGGCCAGATAACGTACAGCGATATAGTGAGCAAAAAAGCAGCGAAGGGAATGATGGATACAGAATAATGAATTATGAATGAAAGCCATCTGACTATAGTAGATGGCTATTTTTATCGTTTGGTCATAGTTTTAACCGATCAAATAAAAAGTTTATATCAGCTTAATAATAAATAGGTAAGAAAAACACTTTATAAGTGAAATTACTTAGCTTCATAAATGGACTTCAGATGAAGTAATGTTAGCAAATCTGGTACTTATGTGAAAGATGGCCCCGTACCATAAACCTGGGCTTATGAAAAAGATACTGCTTTTAGTGGCTGCTGCATTTATGCTTGCCTGTGCAAATGGATATTCTCAAACGGTTACCTTTTCCGGTAAAAATGTTCCACTAGCAACAGTCTTTTCAGCTATTAAATCTCAAACGGGTTATGTATTTTTTTATGATGTAAACATATTTGATGGAGCCAAACCTGTAACCATACAGGCAAAGGACCTTGCAATTGAACAGGTGTTAAAAGAAGTTCTGCAACACCAGTTATTAGAGTACTTCATTGAAAACAAAACCATCACTATTGTAAAAAAAGACCCTCCAATAATAAAACAACAAACTCCATTGCCACCGCCACCAACAACAGTGCGTGGCCGCGTGGTAAACGAAGCCGGCGAGCCGGTGAAGGCTACTGTTACCATTAAGGGTACCGGCAAAGCCGCAACTTTTACCAATGACAATGGCGAGTTTGCAATAGGGGTCGGGGATCTCCAGGGCAGTCTTATAATTTCCGCAGTTGGTGTTGAAATACTGGAAATAAAATTAAATGGAAGGACAGAGTTAACAGTAAATGTAAAAACAAAAGTTAGTGTACTGGATGAGGTGCAGATCATTGCGTATGGTACAACCACCAGGCGTTTGAGTACAAGCTCCATTTCAAAAATAAAAGGGGAAGATATCAGGGAACAACCGGTAGAAAACCCCGTGCTTGCATTAGGAGGAAGAGCGCCGGGTCTGCAGATCACACAAGTCAACGGCATGGCAGGTGGGGCAGTTAGTATAAGTGTCCGTGGCAGAAGCTCTCTTGGAGCCGGGTCCGAGCCTCTTTACATTATTGATGGTGTGCCTTTTGCCCATTCGCTCACTAATATATCCTTTGCAAACGGTGTTACAGCCCAGGTATTGGGAGGCCTTGCCAACGCCACTAACGGTACAAGCCCATTTGTAACCCTTAATGCTGCCGACATTGAAAGCATTGAAGTGTTGAAAGACGCAGATGCTACTGCCATCTATGGTTCAAGAGGGTCAAATGGTGTAATACTCATCACTACAAGAAAAGCCAAAACAAATAAGACATCCGTTGAGGCAAGTTTTTATACCGGTTGGGGACGGCCGACCATTATGCCTGAAATGCTGAATACACAACAATATGTGGCAATGCGCAAAGAAGCGTTTAAGAATGATGGAATTGTCCCCACAGTATCTAATGCTACCGATCTTATGGTATGGGATACTACACGCTATCAAGACTGGGCAAAAATATTGATGGGTGAAACCGCCCGTAGTTATGATGCACAAGTCCGTCTTTCAGGGGGAAACCAGCAAACCCAGTTTTCACTTTCCGCAGGCTACCACCATGAAACACCTATCTACTATGGTAACATGTTCGATGACCGCATACATGTTCGGGCAAACATGACGCATCATTCTATTGATAAGAAATTTTCTCTTACACTAAGTACAGGGTATAATATTGATAATAATAATATCAATACAATAAATATGGGCGACTTGCTAACTACGATACCCAATGCGCCCTACCCGCTGGATGCGAATGGAAACCTGGTCTGGAGTGATAATGGCATCAATTTTTCAAACCCACTTCAATACACAAAAAAGCTATACAGAGGCGTAACAGAGCATTCCATCAGCGATATCAATTTGGGTTATCGTTTCAGCAAAAGTTTTGAGATCAGGGTAGATGGAGGGATGAATATCGTACGTCTTAACCAGAGAACTAGTAACCCGGTAAGTTCGCAAAGCCCTTTAGGGACAACGCCAATAAGTTCAGCTCAATTTTTTAACGAGTCTCAACGAAACTGGATCGTGGAGCCGCAGGCAGAATACACTAAACAATTTGGGAAAAGCCGACTCCAGGTGCTGGCCGGCGGTAGTTTCCAGGAACAGATTACACAAGGAGCAACAATAACTGCCACCGGGTATGCAAGTGATGAATTACTTGGAACACCTGGTCCTGCGGCTACAAAATCGGTTACCAGCAACTACGGTAAGTACCGGTACAACGCTTTTTTTGGCAGGATCGGTTACAAGTATAACAATAAGTACCTTATAAACATATCCGGCCGCCGCGATGGATCCAGTCGTTTTGGCCCGGGAAAACAATTTGGCAATTTCGGTGCAGTGGGAGCCGGGTGGATATTTTCTGAAGAGAAGTTCATGAAAAATATCTCCTTCCTTAACTACGGTAAAATCAGAACAAGTATAGGCGTTACGGGCAATGACAGAATTGGCGACTACCAGTACATTGCACGTTGGAGCACTTCAGGTGCCGCCCTTCCTTACCAGGGTATTAGTGGTTTTTTTCCAATAAATCTTCAAAATCCTGATTATGCCTGGGAACGTAATCGAAAATGGGAAGCTGCAATTGAGCTTGGATTTTTTCAAGACAGGTTGTTTGTAAGTGCCGCTTATTATATGAACCGGAGCGATAATCAACTGATTGGTTACACGCTTCCATCACAGACAGGCTTTCCAAGCATTACAGCCAACAGGAATGCATTAGTTGAAAACAGGGGTTGGGAATTCATGATCAATACTACCAACATCAGGACAAAGAATTTTACCTGGAAAAGTTCATTCAACATTTCGATACCACGCAGCGAATTGATGGCATATCCTAATCTTGAAACATCAAGTTATGCCAATTCGCTTGTTATAGGATACCCTGTTTCGGTACGCAAATACCTCGACTACCAGGGAGTGGATACTGCAACCGGTGTTTACAAGCTTAATGGGATCAACCTGACTACAGACAGAACCCAGGTACGTGATTTGGGACAGCGCCTTTATGGTGGATTGCAAAACACTTTTATCTACAAAGGATGGTCCCTTGATCTCTTCTTCCATTTTGTTCAACAAGACGGTTTGAGCAGTATTAACTTCGTGGCGCCGGGTGGCCGTTCAAATCAGACTGTATTGGTTTTGGACAGATGGCAGAATAAAGGAGATATTACTGATATACAGAAATTCTCTACTACCGGAACAGCTGTTACACGATTCAGCTTTTATTCCAATTTCTCCAGTGCCAGAGTGGTGAATGCATCTTTCATTCGTTTGAAAAATGTATCGCTTTCTTATCAAGTCGACAAAAAACTGATCGAGAAATTTAAGGTAGAAAGTTTAAAAGTATATTTCCAGGGACAAAACCTGCTTACGTTCACTCCGTATGAATACGGGGATCCGGAAACATTATCGTACCACACTTTGCCGCTCAGGATGCTAAGCGCAGGTATTCAGATCATTTTTTAATTTAAAGACAAAGAATAATTGTGAAATACTATACAGGCATACTTCAATATATAAAAGTAAACACCCGGTACTTTCTCCTGGTGGTGATGCTGACAACCATCTTACCATCCTGCAAGAAGTTTGTAACTGTTGAAAATCCGCCAGGCATTCTTACCACAGAAAAAGTATTTGCAGATGATCGATCAGCAACTTCGGCAATAGTCTCTATTTATATCGATATGATGAATTACCAATTCGGAGGTGAGGGATCGTTCGTCTGTTTTTCTATGTCGGCATTGGCTGGTTTTTCGGGTAATGAATTGCAGTGGACTCTTAACAACACTACTACTCCGGCTTTTCAGGAATTTACAACACATGATCTTACTCCTCCGAACCCGAATGTAGCAGCTTTCTGGAAGGATGGGTACAATTATATTTACCGTGCAAATGCAATTCTTGAAGGAATTGCTCCTTCAGCAGGCATGACACCAGATGGAAAAAAACTTGCTGAAGGAGAAGCCAAATTCATACGTGGTTTTTGTTACTTCTATCTTGTAAACCTGTTTGGTGATGTACCCCTTGTTTTGGCTACTGATTACCGGGAAAACATGAATTTGGCACGAACGCCATCGGTCGTGGTTTGGGACCAAATCCTGAATGATCTGAGAGATGCCAAACAACTCCTTCCCGCAAACTATCCAACACCTGACAGACTTCGCCCCAATCGTGCAACAGCCGGAGCCTTGTTGGCCCGTACATACCTGTACTTAGAAAGATGGGCGGAAGCAGAAGCTGAATCGGATGCCATTATTACTTCCGGTGTTTATGGTGCAAGTCTGCCGGCTCTTGACCTTGTTTTCAAAAAAGAAAGCATTGAAACAATCTGGCAATTGCAACCTGTCCGTGCCAGCATCAATACAAACGAGGCTTTTTTCTTTCTTACAGCAGCTGCTACGAGACCCAGTTATGAAATAACACAAAACCTGTTGTCAGCTTTCGAGCCAAACGATAATCGTAAAACACAATGGATAGGATATAGCAGCCCGGTTGCCAATCCTACCTGGGCCTTCCCTGCAAAATATAAAGCTGGAACTTCTGTTACGGTGACGGAATATTATATTGTATTTCGCCTCACCGAACAATACCTGATTCGTGCAGAAGCCAGGGCACACCAAGGTGGAAGTAAGTTGGCGCAGGCTGTAACGGATCTTAATACAGTTCGCAGCCGTGCTGGTTTGCCAGCCTCTAGTCCTGCAGATCAAAATGCTTTTTATCTTGCTATGGAGAAGGAACGCCAGGTCGAGTTTTTTGCAGAATGGGGACATCGCTGGCTTGATCTAAAACGTACCAATCGTGCAGAGGCAGTACTCAAACCATTATCATCTAACAATACATGGAAACAGGGATCAGAACTATATCCTATTCCAGCTATTGAAATTGGTAACAATCCCATTCTTGTTCAAAACCCGGGATACTGACTGACCAGGACATGATACGTGCAAATAGCGGCGTTGCCCGTAATGAATACTTCGCTGCAAAGACCAAATTAAAAACCAAAACTTCTCTTATGATG
>JANWHX010000076.1 GCA_025450235.1 Chitinophagaceae bacterium
CTTCAATATTGGGCCGCCCATCCTTTTAAACAGGATCCTTCGGATAGCATTCCACGGCCTCTTCTAAATGAACCAATAGATTCTTCAACTGATGTTTTCTTTATTCACCCGACCACTTATACGAGGTATATAAAAGGCGAAAATGCTTTAATCGATGATGATTACATTAATGCCAAAACTGATTATTCGACCATTTTATACCAGGCTAGCGTGTTTAACGGGGAATGCAGGGTCTTTGCCCCACGATACCGCCAGGCATCAATAAAAATATTTTTTGACAAGGATGAAGATAAAAGAAAGCATGCCTTCGAGCTTGCCTACGCAGATATTGTCAAAGCTTTTGAATATTACATGGAACATTGGAACAATGGCAGACCCATTATCATAGCGGGCCATAGCCAGGGTGGTTTGATGGCTGAAAGATTATTGAAAGATTATTTTGAAGACAAACCAGTTTTAGAAAAATTAGTTGTGGCTTATATCGTCGGTTGGCCGGTACCAAGAGAGAATTTTGCCACGCTAAAAATGTGTACTGATTCTTTGCAAACCGGTTGTATTTGCAGTTGGCGAACCTTTCGTAATGGGTATGTACCACATATTCTGCGAGGCGAACACGGAAATTCTTTTGTTACCAATCCGTTGACCTGGAGGTCTGACTCTGTCTATGCGCCAAGGAAACTAAATAAAGGAAGTGTACTGTTTAACTTCAATAAAGTGTATAGTCAAACCACAGACGCACGTGCAAGCAATGGTTTTTTATTCGTGCGAAAACCGAAGTTCCCCTGGAGTTTTCTTTACTTCACGAAGAATTATCATGTAGGAGATATAAATCTATATTACCTCAATATAAGGGCAAATGTAAAACAACGGATCAATTCATTTGCCAACAAATAGATTATTGAATTTGTTTTTCCATCCAGGAAGCTTCCTCTGGTTCAACCCGAAGGATTGTATATTTTGTAACCGCGTTGATCACCGCTTCGTCCAATGCATCAATTACATTTTTATAAGATGCGCCTTTGCCCGCCTTGATTAACAACATCAACCCGTTTCGTTTTTCGTTATTATCATTTACATCCAGCCAATTTTGCTTTTCACGGATGAGTTTGCCCAAGCCGGTTGTTTCAGAAAGATTTGTTTTGAAAATCTGGCTGCCGGCATTCGCTTCTTCCCAATTACCGTGATAATAATAAATACGGTCATTATCACCAAGTAAAATAGTCAGTGCATTTGAGCTTCGCACCAGTGTTGAGTCTCCTCCTTCTTTGGGCATGTTGAGTTTCGTTACTACAGGTTTGCTCAATTCTACTGTAAAGACAAAAAACGTAATAAGTAAAAAACCAAGGTCCACCATCGGTGTCATATCTGTTCTGAGATTATGTCTTTTCATCCGGCGCACCCCGGCCACGCGACGGTGATTATTGCCTGTTGGAAGTATCTCGCTCATAAGCAATTTTTCATTTGAGACGCGATAAACAAACATTTCCACAAAATCACGGGCTAAAATGACCATCATCATGAAAAGGGAGGCATTGTTCTTGTTACCTTTAGAGCATAAAACAGCATTGTATGAAAACAATTATCATCCCCACCGATTTTTCTCCTACCGCAACTAATGCGGTTAACTATGGAGTTGATATGGCGCTGGCTTTGCAGGCCAGTGTTTTATTGTTGCATGTCTATGATATCCCCATAGCACTTGGTGATGTTCCGGTTGCACTGCTTTCGGTAGATGAATTAAAGAAGACTGCGGAAGAAAATATTGGACGGCTGAAAAAAGACCTGGAGCATATAACCTCGGGCAAATTGACAATATATGCGGAAACGAGGTTGGGCAATGTAACAGACGAATTGGAAGACGTATGCAAAAAAGTACAGCCTTTTGCAGTGGTAATGGGCTCGACCGGCGTATCTGCAATTGAAAGGACTTTATTTGGCAGCAATACATTGACCGCAATAAAACATCTTACAGTTCCTGTAATCTGTGTGCCAAAGGGAAAAGAGTATGGTAAAGGAATTCATAAGATAGGTTTAGCCTGTGATTTCCGGGAGGTTGTTGAAACTACACCCGTATCGGAAATAAAAGAGTTCGTAAAAGAATTTCACGCACAGTTATTTGTATTGAACGTGGATTATGACAACCAGCAGTTTGGCCCGGATACACCTCAACAATCGGCATTGTTGCATACTGCTTTGGAAGATGTTCATCCGGAGTATCATTTTATCACCCGCAAAGACATTGAGGACGGTATTAATGAATTCGCCGAAACTCATAATCTTGACCTGGTCATTGCTATGCCAAAAAAACATAAGCTGCTCGACGGGCTATTCAGGAAAAGTTCCACCAAACAATTGGTGTTTGAATCGAAAATTCCGGTGATGTGTGTACATGAGTAGCTAAGAGATCAAAAGAGAAAAAGAGAGAAAGAGTTTAAAACATTGAGATTTTTTTAAAGCAAAGGAAGAATAAGAGATAGCACTCTTTATTCCTCCTTTTCTCTTTTTTCCTCTTAGCTTAAAATTCAGCACTCTTCGGAGTTCTCGGGAACGCGATTACGTCCCTGATGTTTGTCATCCCGGTTATAAACTGTACCATTCTTTCAAAACCCAACCCGAAACCCGCGTGCGGGACTGTACCAAATCTTCTTGTATCAAGATACCACCATAGTTCTTCAGCTGGAATATTCATTTCCTTCATTCTTGCTTCTAATTTTTCCAATCGTTCTTCTCTTTGCGAGCCGCCAACAATTTCACCGATGCCCGGAGCAAGAATATCCATGGCGGCCACAGTTTTGCCGTCATCATTCTGCCTCATGTAAAAGGCCTTTATTTCCTTCGGATACCCGGAAAGAATAACCGGTTTCTTAAAATGTCTTTCGACCAGGTATCTTTCATGTTCACTCTGCAGGTCCATCCCCCATCCTGTGACCGGGTATTGAAATTTCTTTTTTTTGTTGTGATTGCTTTCTTTTAAAATATCAATGGCCTCAGTATAAGTAAGTCGCTCAAAATTATTCTTAAGAACAAACTCAAGCTTTTCAATCAGGCCCATTTCACTTCGTTTATCCTGCGGCAATTGTTTTTCTTCTTCAGCCAGGCGTTGTGAAAGAAATTCCAGGTCCTCCCGGTTATTATCCATCGCATATTGAATAATATATTTAATAAATTCTTCGGCAAGGTTCATGTTGTCTTCCAGGTCATAAAACGCCATTTCCGGTTCAATCATCCAGAACTCGGCAAGATGTCTTGTAGTATTGGAATTCTCTGCCCGGAACGTGGGACCGAATGTATAAATGTCTCCATATGCGGTTGCACCCAATTCTCCTTCCAACTGACCACTTACGGTTAAGTTGGTTGCACGACCAAAAAAATCTTCCTTGAAATTAATACTCCCATCCTCGTTTCTCGGAGGGTTGTTAAATGGCAATGTAGTCACCCTGAACATTTCACCTGCTCCTTCTGCATCACTGGCGGTGATGATCGGCGTATGCATGTGAACAAATCCTTTATCATTAAAGAATTTATGAATAGCATAGGCTAATGAATGGCGGACACGGAAAACGGAGCCAAATGTATTGGTGCGAAAACGCAAGTGAGCAATTTCCCGTAAAAACTCCAAAGAGTGCTTTTTAGGCTGAAGCGGATATTTTTCGGCATCGCTATCTCCGAGAACTTCAATTGTCGTGGCCTTTAGATCCATCTTTTGTCCTTTTCCCAAAGAGGGAACGACGGCGCCGGTCACTTTCAATGAAGCTGAAGTGGTTACCCGTTTTAGAAGTTGTTCATCAAACTTTCCAAGTTCGGCTACTATCTGCAGGTTGTTATTAGTTGATCCGTCGTTCAAGGCAATGAATTGACTATTGCGAAAGCTGCGCACCCATCCCATTACCGTTACTTCCTGACCTTGAGGTTCCTGTGTCAACAGTTCTTTTATTTTTACCCGCTTATTAAACATTCGCAGAATTTAAGGAGGGCAAAGATAACGCAGGAACCATTTGATTTATAGCCATCCACTCATGCCTTACTGTTCAAAGTGTTATGAGATGTTGGCTTTTGAAACAACGCGCCAAATGATTTCCGGCCAGGTTGGATTGTTTTTTATTAGGCCTACAGATTACAATTGTCATATAGGACAACGGCCAAACGGTTTAGCTTGCAGATATTTGATTTTTTAATAATCTAATGAATGACCCCAAATTCTTAGCCGCTGTCGGAGGCCGCATAAAAGAGTTGCGCCTCAAAAAGAATCTGACGCAAAACGAACTGGCCATGCTATGTAATTTTGAGAAGGCGAGCATGTCAAGAATTGAATCGGGTCAAACCAACGTTACCATCTACACTCTAAAGAAAATAAGCAAGGCTCTTGAAGTTCCCCTAACGGAGTTTTTTAAAGATTGAGGATTTACCACACTGGGGAGAAAGATAAATTCCAGATACTGTCATTGGGAACAAGTGTAAAGATCATCCTGGTGGATCATTATATCCTTCTTTTAGCCGTCATATCAAATGATCCATACACCTTGACGACAGGAATTCTAAAGCTGAATGGGGAAGATTTAAGCCAATAAAAAAGGTTTCACCGTGTACTTGCAAATAAATAAAGACAATCATGCGGCTAAAGAAGAATTATTTACAAAACTAAAAACGATTGTACCGGCTTCGGTAGAGTTATTACTTATGCTGACTGTTCCACCGATTTTTTCAGCCAGTTTCTGAACCTGCCTGAGATTATCGGCAAAAGCATGACTATTGATCCTGGAAGTTTCTTTTAATTGAAGTAATACAACTCTTCCGTGTTGTTGTGCAGAGATACGGATACAACAGTTTTCTGTATGCGTGATAACTGTATTAAGCAAGCTGCCGAAAACGGCTGCCAGCATATTCTCATCTGTATGTGCCTGCAGGTCCGGCGGAATATCATTTATAATAAAGCTGTTTTTCCTGATAGCAGAAGGCAGTGAGCTGGCGGAAATGCGACTAACCATTACATGTAAGGCTACGTGGCTTTGTGTAAATTCATGTTTCATAGACTTGTTTTAATAAGTGGATTCAGGAGGTGGGTTGATTGCATACGGTGATTCGGTTGATCAATTCATTTTCACTTTTCTTTATCAAAGGAAATCATACCGGCGGGGAAAAAGTATAGTATAGGAACTCATTATAAGGTAATAGATTTTAAAAGCAAGCTGTAGTGTTTTATCTACGTTACGCCCTGGTAATGCTTTAGGACTATTTCATTTTGAATTTAATCGCAGGTAATTACCATCAATGCACCACCAGAGCAGCGATTATACTTCCAATCAGAACTACCTGCATAGGTTCAAATAAGAATATTCTGCTTAAATGCCGGTGATACAAAAACTGCGGCAGGTATCTAACCGTTGGGTAATGTATGAGGAGATTTGCGAAGAGCATAAATACCTTTGCCTTACGAAATTTTTCCGTTAAAACTTTGGGGATCAGGCCAAAAATTTTTGTTTTTACCAAAAAGGCCGTATCATTGTGTCGGAAAAGAGACTGGTTAGTTCGTTACTCTCTTAGTTGGCTCATCTGGTTTTTTCAATTCCTTTTACATAAACTCAACTTTTTCAATTTTTTTCAGACTGGTGATTAGGATACTGTGTTAAAATTCAAGCTTTTTGTATGTACGATATTCTGCAATTGAACGATATGCTCGTTCCTGAACTGCTGGATATAGCGGAGCAGCTCAAAATTCCCAATACGAAGAAATTAGACAAGCAGGCTCTTGTTTATAAGATCCTCGACAGCCAGGCAATTGCCGACGCCAAGTCCGGAAGCGCTAATGTCGATGATAAGGGCAAAAGGAAACGAATTATTAAAACATCAACAGGTATAACGAACGAAGAGGCTGTTGTGGAAGACAGTTCCTCCGCATCTGATGATAAAAAATCTTTAAAAAGACCTCCCATGGCCGTTAAGAAAGAAGAAAAAACAACGCATCCGAAGAAAACACGGAAAAAAATCGATGAGAAAGAAACAACCGAACCTTCCCCGGAAGTTTCAGTGATCTCTTCAAAAATTACAACTGGTGCCGACCATGATCAGGACCAGGACCAGGACCAGGATCAGGACCAGGATCAAGATCATGATCAGGCAGACGAAGCAAAATCGGAAATGGATGAAACAGACAGCGCGGCCGAACAAGTTGCTGGTCAAAATAAAATATACCCTACACGTCGTGAGCAGTATTTCAATATTGAGTTTGATGGTGTGATACTATCCGAGGGTGTGCTTGAAATGATGCCGGATGGTTATGGCTTCCTCCGTTCCTCGGATTATAACTATTTATCTTCTCCCGATGATGTGTATGTTTCTCCATCGCAAATAAAATTATTTGGATTAAAAACGGGTGATACCGTATTTGGTGCTGTTCGCCCTCCAAAAGAAGGTGAAAAGTATTTTGCGTTATTAAAGGTTGACACAATCAATGGTAAGAAACCGGATGAAGTTCGTGACCGCGTGCCGTTTGATTACCTGACTCCTTTATTTCCTTTTGAAAAATTAAATCTCTTTACTACTCCCAGTGATTACTCTACCCGGATCATGGATCTTTTTACTCCGATTGGTAAGGGCCAGCGGGGTTTGATAGTAGCACAGCCCAAGACCGGTAAGACCATGTTGCTAAAAGCGGTAGCTAATGCTATTGCATCAAATCATCCTGACTGTTACCTGATGGTAGTGTTAGTTGATGAAAGACCGGAAGAGGTTACGGATATGTCACGTAGCATTAAAGGAGAGGTGATAGCCTCGACATTTGATGAGCCTGCAGAGAAACACGTGAAGGTGTCTACCATGGCCCTTCAAAAAGCAAAGCGATTAGTTGAATGTGGCCACGATGTCGTAATACTTCTTGATTCGATCACACGTTTGGCAAGAGCACATAATACGGTGGCTCCGGCGTCAGGTAAAGTGTTATCAGGTGGTGTGGAAGCTAACGCCATGCAAAAACCAAAGCAGTTCTTTGGTGCGGCCCGTAAAATAGAAAACGGGGGATCGCTAACTATTCTTGCAACAGCTTTGATAGATACCGGTTCAAAAATGGATGAAGTGATCTTTGAAGAATTCAAGGGAACGGGCAATATGGAATTGCAACTTGACAGAAGATTGTCAAACAAACGTATCTATCCCGCAATTGACCTTACTGCGTCTTCTACCCGTCGCGATGATCTGCTGCTGGACAGGGATGTATTACAGAGAATGAACCTGTTGCGTGTATATCTTACGGATATGAATACCGAAGAGGCAATGAATGAATTGCTGAAGCGCATGAGGGGAACAAAAAGTAATGAAGAATTCCTGGCAAGTATGAACGGGTAAAACCGTTCAATTCCCGGCTTGCTCAGCATAAACACTTAAGGGCCATCTGCCGCGGCGGATGGCTTTTTTCGTAAAATATACGCGAACTTCTACTTCGTTTATGCAATGTAACAGGGCTAAATTCGTTTATTGAATAGCGTCCAATCATCCTCCCATGAAAACCATTCAGCTAACTATACTTTTCCTGATTTGTCCCCTTGTCTTTTTTGCACAAACCCTTACCGGCCTTTGGATAGGCACCGTAAATAACGACAGCACAACGATCCGGAAAGATCAGTCATTTGAAATTGTTCTCACCCAGTACAAGAATAAAGTATATGGCTATTCCCGCAGCACCTTCGTTGTAAACGACTCGTTGTTTTATATTGTTAAACGGGTAAAGGGTACAATTGAAGGCGATATTTGTGAAGTGAAGGATGATGATGTTGTTTCCTATAATTTTCATGGGCGGCTTGACAAGGGAGTAAAAATGGTCAGCAGCTTCCGGTTCGATCACGAGGACAGCGTTTGGAGAATGGACGGCGACTGGAAAACAAACAAAACGAAGAAATATTATTCTGTGTCCGGAAAAATAAAGCTGGCACAGGAAAAAGACCTCGACAAGTCAAAGATCTTTCCGCACCTTGAGGAATTAAACCTGGCGAATGATGTTGCATTCTACAAAGAGTCGAAAACAGTTTCCGAACCCACTGTTGCTAAAAACCAACCGACAAGGGATAGGCCGGATGAACAATCTGTGAAAGAAGTAAAATCTACTGTCGCCCCTGTTAAAGAAACTAAACCCGAAGTCCTGGCGAAACAATCCGAGACAAGACAGAAACCAGTTACCGCTGATGCTAAAGAAAATAAGAAAGAAAATGTAATTGTAGTTCCGCCAAAAACTGAACCAGTCGTAATACAACAACCCGAAACGAATAATCAAAAAGAAAACATTGCGAAAGAACAGAAATCTGCTCCAATACTAGTTAAGGAAGTAAAATCTGAACCCACCGCTCACACAAAACAGCCGGTAAACAATCCTGCGAATGAACAAGCCGTAACAGAAGAAAAGAAAGTTGCCGCTCCAGCCATCAGCAAAAAAGATAGCGATTCTTTTGTGCAATCAAAATCTAATCCGGTCACTCAAACCGTCCAGCCAGCGAATGATCCTAAAATGCAGAGTGTTGTGAAAGAAACAAAACCGGAGCCTAAGAAACCGGAGCCAGTTGTCATTAACAAACCTGTCGAACAAAAGAAAGAGGTTATCACTGACCCGGCCAGGCCCGAAATTAAAAACAAGGAAACTGTGCCCGTTGCGTCAGTGGCGCAAGAGCCGGTTAAACAAAAACCTGTGTCAGTATTTTCAGACTTAAAACCTGAGAATGCGCCAACGGCCGCAGTATTCGTTACGGATAGAAAAATTGCTGCTCCCCAGGTCGTAATTTATAAATCGGATAGCCTCGAGTTGGCACTGTATGATAATGGGGAAGTAGACGGAGACACCGTAAGTGTATTGCTTAACGGTGAAATAATTCTCGCCAAACAAGGATTGAAGGCTTCAGCCATAAAAAAGACGATCTATATTCCCCCAGGTAAAGACGATGAGGTCAAGCTAGTCTTGTATGCAGAGAATCTTGGAAAATATCCCCCGAATACCGGGCTACTGATCGTTCACGATGGAGATGATACTTACCAGATCAGGTTTAGTGCAGACTTGCAACAAAATGCCGCGGTAATATTTAAGCGAAAAAAGAACTAAGCAACGTTAGCGGCTACAATTGAACTATAATTTGTCAATCTTTTTTGCCAGGTCTCTGTCTTTAACAGTCACAACATCACCGGCACTATGCGTTGACAGCCAAATTTCCACTGAATTATACACGTTTGTCCATAATGGATGGTGATCCATTTTTTCTGCTTCCAGGGCCACTCTGGTCATAAACGCAAATGCTTCACTGAAATTTTTAAAACTAAATTTCTTGTACAGCTTATTGTCTTTTTCTTCCCACATAAGATGAATTTTTCAATTCAGGAATTTGGTTTCGTCATTATGTTAAAACACAAGGTTTTCTTTGTTCTTGATTTTTTCCGGGGCCAGTTCTGTTACCAGCTGTACATTGCTGATCGTTTTAATCGAGTCGATGGTCTGTTTTAATACGTCATCTGAAACAATATCGCCCTTCATCAGCAATAAAAAATCAAAATGTTTGAACTCAGGCAACAGGTATTCACCATCAAACTTGTTGTTATAAACATAGTAAGCTAACGATCCCGTTGGCTCGCAGTATTCAAACACTGTAAAAAAATAGTCTCTCTTCTTTCTTTTTAGTTGTATCTCAATATCATTATTAATTCGAAAGTCCATCCTGAGAATGCTGTTCAGCTTCCAGCAAAACTGGTAATCTTTCACGGGGGCCATTACACCAAGTAGTTTGGTATCTTCAAAAAATTCCTCTGCCAGTTCATGATTATTGAGCGCCAGTTTAAATCCTCTTTCTGCCATGATAAAGCGGTTTCCGGACTACAAATTAAAACTCAATCGTTGTCTCTATCGTTTCACTGCCTCTTTTATATTTTACTTTGGTCTTATCGCCTTTTTTGAATTTATTCAAGGCCTGCATGTAGGTGTCCATTGAATTTACCGGGAAATCACCCAGTTGAATAATAACATCCCCTGTTTTTATTCCTGCCCTGGAAGCAGGTCTTCCCTCTGTCACTCCATCCGCTCTTATTCCCGCTCCATCATAGGTGTAATCAGGCATAATACCGAGCGTCACGCGGAATGCCGTATTGGCTGTTTGTGTTTCTCTTGTTTTTAAAAAAGCGAGTTTTATATTTTGTTTATTGAGGGCCGTAATAATAGTATTGATATAATTTATCACATGCAGTTCACCCAGGTAATTTATTTTATCCGCATCATCTGAGGGGCGATGATAATCTCTGTGTTGTCCCGTGAAGAAAAACAAAACGGGAATATCCTTCCTGTAAAAAGATGTATGATCGCTGGGCCCGGTACCGCTCGAGTCGATCTTTACCACAAACGGTATTTTTTTATCATGTGGATTTATCACGGAAGCCCATTGGGGTGACGTACCAAATCCACCCACCGACAATACTTTTGTACTGTCATTCAATCTTCCTACCATGTCCATATTGAGCATATAATTAACTTTTGCCAGGTCAATGGTCGGGTGATCGGTAAAATATTTAGACCCGAATAATCCCATTTCTTCCCCGGAAAAAGCTATGAAAAGGTAGTTGTTGTTTTTCGCTTTGGATGTCTTTAAAATTCTTGCCAGCTCTATCAGCGCTGCTGTTCCACTTGCATTGTCGTCTGCTCCGTTATGGATCAGCTTTTCCCCTGTACGCAACATGGAATTGCCATCTTCACCATATCCCAGGTGATCGAAATGAGCCCCCAGGATCACAGTTGTCGCGGCTTTGTTATCGATATAACCGATCACGTTGTGTCCAATTCTATTCTTTTCGCCGATATCTGTCCGGATCTTTATATTCAGCGTCGCTGTTTTATCCTGGAAATATTTCTTTGCGGCATCCTTTGACACATAAATAACCGGCACCGGTAATTTTTCCGACTTATCCTTTGGATTAAATGCCAGTTTATCTTCTAAAGAAGATAAATTGTAAAGAATAACTACTGAAGCGCCGCGGTTGGCAGCTTTTATTGAATTAGTGCGTATGTATTCTTCCAGGTCAAAATGCGGATTGTTTTTGTTTTCTTCCAATGGTTCTGCAAGATCAACAAACCAGGGCATATCAGCTTCCTGTATCGCTATGGC
Organism: Chitinophagaceae bacterium; assembly: GCA_025450235.1. Lineage (GTDB taxonomy): Bacteria > Bacteroidota > Bacteroidia > Chitinophagales > Chitinophagaceae > VBAT01. The sequence goes on from JANWHX010000076.1 coordinate 11,118, forward strand.
GGGAGCCGCTTCAATTTTTTTAGCCGGGCTATAGGGAAAAGGAAAATAGTCTTTCCCGGTTTCGAGACTATTGTTGTTTATGGTAAAATACGACGACGAACCTATTTGTTTGCCATCATTTATCTCAAAAGACTGGGGATAGTATTCCGTTCCTTTCGCTGAAATGCCAATTTCTTTGAATTTGCCAATGATGTAATCCATTGCCAATTCTTCACCTTTAGTCCCCGCTCTTCTTCCTTCTAGTCTGTCGTCAGCCAGGTATTCAATATGCTTTTTCAGGTTCTCAATAATGAGCTTGTCCGCCTTCTTGAGTTTTTGTGCAGATGTAGTGGAAAAAACGAATAAGACTAAAACCAAAGTCCTGGTCTTTGTTAGAAACATAATTCACCGGTTATGCGGCAAAGGTATTAACGGGGCTGATTATTCCGGCTGTCTTTCTTGTCATTTCCGTTAAACTTTTGTCAGCTTTGGGTTTTATGAAATATTTGACTGCTGAAAAATCGGATTTCGTAATTCCTGTCGGATTTACAATTCTATTTTTGGGCTATTTTATACGTTGGAAAAACGAAGAATAAATATTGCACTGGTAGGTAACCCGAACAGCGGTAAAACATCGCTTTTTAATAGCCTGACCGGGATGAACCAGAAAGTAGGCAATTTTCCCGGCGTCACCGTTGATAAGAAAACAGGCACGACTTCTCTTTCGGAACACACAAAGGCGCAGGTAATTGACCTTCCGGGGACTTATAGCCTTTATCCAAGAAAAATGGATGAATGGGTAAGCTACCGGATATTACTCCACCAGGACCAGGATATAAAGGCAGATGTTGTAGTGGCCGTGGCCGATGCCAGCAACCTCAAACGAAATTTGCTCTTTTGCACCCAGATCATTGATCTGAAAATCCCGGTCGTTATCGCTTTGACGATGATGGATATGGCTGCCAAAAAAGGGATTAAGATCGATATTGAAGAATTAGAACGGGAATTAGGCGTGCCTGTGGTTGCGGTGAATCCGCGCAAACAGAAAGGTATTCCCCAGCTCAAAAAAGCGATTGAACAAACATCTCAACAGCTTTACCAGGCGCCGATACGGGATTTTATTGATAACAAAGCGTTAGCCCCCCTTGCGGTAGATGGGGTCAAATATCGTTTCCCCGGGTTGAGTAACTATGCTGCTATACATTATCTGATCAATCATGAATCCTTCGCCCTAACCGCCGATGACCAGAACCTGGTAGAAACGATCGAAGAAAACAATAAGTTCAATCCAACTAAGACGCAGGCCGAGGAGATCCTGCAACGGTATACGCGCATCAGGCAGATCATGCAGACTTCTGTCTCGGAACCTGATCCATTACAGCAATCCTTATTTACGGAAAAGCTGGATGATATTTTATTACATCGACGCTGGGGTTACGTGATACTATTAGTCGTTTTATTCTTATTATTTCAAAGTGTCTTTTTCCTGGCAGCTTTTCCAATGGATTGGATCGACAGCGGCATTGCTGCCTTATCCCATGCACTTTCTTCATCCCTGCAGGATAATTGGTTTACTGATCTCCTTATTAACGGAGTTATAGCCGGTCTTGGCGGTATCCTGATGTTTGTTCCCCAGATCATGATACTTTTTGGTCTTATTACTTTATTGGAAGATACAGGGTATATGGCACGTATCAGTTTTCTTACCGACAGGCTGATGCGGAGCGTGGGATTGAATGGAAAGAGTGTAATGCCAATGATCAGCGGTTTTGCCTGTGCGGTGCCGGCAATCATGAGCGCCAGGAGCATCGAAAACCGGAAAGAACGTTTGCTTACAATTCTTATCACGCCGCTGATGAGTTGTTCGGCAAGATTACCGGTTTACACGATATTGATAGGGCTCGTTATACCAAAGACTTATTTGTTTGGCCTTATAAGCATACAGGGACTTGTCATGATGGGGCTGTATCTGCTTGGCCTGGTAATGGCTTTGGTTGTAGCTTATGTGGCTAAATGGCTCATTAAAATAAATGAGAAAAGCTATTTTATTCTTGAACTGCCAACTTACCGTTCACCGAGATGGAATAATGTGGTTCAAACTATGGTAAGCAAGGCAAAGATCTTTGTAAGAGACGCAGGAAAGGTAATTATGATCATCAGTTTGATCTTATGGGCACTGAGTTCTTTTGGACCTCAAAAAAGAATGGACACAGTCAACGGGCATTTTGCCGGGTTAAAATCACAACCGGGAGCTGACACTGCATCGCTTGACAAGCAATATGCCACTGCAAAGCTGGAAAATTCTTTTGCGGGGATCATGGGTAAAAGCATCGAACCGGCAATCGCTCCCCTTGGTTATGATTGGAAAATCGGGATTGCTTTAATAACATCTTTTGCGGCAAGAGAGGTTTTTGTAGGCACTATGGCCACCTTATATAGTGTAGGTGATGAGAAAAACGATCTGAAACTAAGAGAAAAAATGAAAGCAGCTGTGAGTCCCGATGGCAAACCTGTTTTCAATTTGGCTTCGGGAATATCATTGATGATCTTTTATGTTTTTGCTATGCAATGTATGAGCACATTGGCAGTTGTGAGAAGAGAAACAAGAACGTGGAAGTGGCCAATCATACAGTTTATATACATGACAGGACTGGCATATCTGATGAGTTTGATCGCCTACCAGGTTTTAAAATAGAATATTTATAAGGCCGGGGGTTAAGGAGCTGGTTTTTTCCATTTGTCTTTCGGTTCAAAATAATGCCATAGTAATGATGAGATTTTCCTGGCCAGGGTCCATGCTTCATTAGTATGTGTCCAGCTTGTATCCTTATTATTTTTGGTGAAAATGCAATAGATATAAGGGTTATTGGAGGCGTTCACCAATAAGACCTCGCTCCTGACCGCATTGACACAGCCATTTTTGCTGAATACTTCGATGTATGGCGGAATTTCTGAAATCGCTTCATCCTCGTCCCAATAATTTCTTCCCAGGCAACGCATCATTCTTTCGCATGCCACAGCCGAAATAATTTTATTTTGATAGATCATCTCAAAAATTCTTCCCATTTCCGCAGGAGTTGTTTGGCCCCAGCCATAAATAGTCCTGTTATTTTCCCTGCCGGGTGTTCTTGAATTCACTCTTGTGTCTTTGAAACCCAGGCTATCTAAGATCTCATTGATTCGGGTACCCTTTCCTGCCAGGCTTTGCAACCAAAGACTGGCCGTGTTATCGCTGGTGGTCAGCATTAGCATGATAACCTTCTTCAACAGAATTTTAACGGTGTCTCTGAACGAGCCCAGGATATCATAATCAGAATACAGCAAAGAATCGTGGTATAGAAGCTCCCGATCATAATCAAGCTCCTTTTTGTTTAACTTATCCATTACCCCGATCAGGATTGGCACCTTTACAATGCTCGCGGTGGGAAAAACAGTGTCTGCATTGATAGAGACAGTTTTCCCGGTTCGAAGATTTTTTACATAAACACCAATGTCTCCATTAAATCCAGTTATGGCTTCCTGTAGTTTTTTGTCTAGTTTCTTATCTGTCTTTTGGGCTATTGATAGTATACAGTGAAGTAAGGAAAAAAGCAGTAGCGTGTATTTCATCATTTTTTATTTCATGTTCATATAATCAATCACCAGGTGGCAAAATGCCTTGATGCCCGTTTTCATGCCAGCTTCATCTACAAAAAACTCTGCCGTATGATGAGGAGGTGCCTTTTTCGGATCATTTCCTTTTGGCATGCCGCCGAGATAAAAAAAGAAAGAGGGCGCCCTGGTACCATAATAGGAAAAGTCTTCGGCTCCTGTTACCCATTCTCTTTCTGTAACATTGTTTACTCCGGCGGCCGACTGTAATGACGGGATCATTTTCTTAACTAATTCCGGAGTATTGTATGTTACCAATGTTTTTGTTTCAATATCAACAGTTGCGGTAGCGCCCCCTGCTTCGGCAATATTGGTTACGGTTTGTTTTATTCTTGCCCACACATCCTGTTGCATTTTACTGTCAAGAGTTCTTATCGTTCCATCCATCACACATTCTTCCGGGATGATGTTACTTCTGACGCCGGCATTTATTTTTCCAACCGTGATGACAACCGGAGCCTTTGTCAATTCGGATTGCCTGCTGACAATAGTTTGTAATCCCCCGATAATCTGGGCGGATATTTCTATCGGGTCTACGCCAAGCCAGGGCTGTGAGCCATGACTGCCCTTACCTTTTACCACTATATGAAACCAATCGGACGATGCCATAAAAGCGCCCGGTTTATATTGTATTTGCCCTACTTCGATATTCGATTCAATATGCAATCCAAATATCACATCTACTTTAGGATCTTCCATTACACCTTGCTTTACCATCAGTGGCGCTCCTCCTTCCTCACCTTCCGGCGGTCCCTCTTCAGCGGGTTGAAAGATAAATTTCACCGTCCCTTTCAAATCATTTTTCATAGCTGAAAGTATCTCGGCCACGCTCATTAGCATTGCGACGTGCGTATCATGTCCGCAGGCATGCATCACTCCTACCTCCTGCCCATTATAGTTTGACTTTACTTTTGATGCGAAAGAAATATTAGCTTTTTCAACAATTGGCAAGGCATCCATATCGGCTCTAAGACCGATGCATGGCCCCGGCTTTCCTCCTCTCAAAATCCCGACCACACCGGTTTTGGCTACACCTTCCTTAACTTCCAGTCCGAGTTTTCTTAAATGCGCGGCGATTAATTTGGCCGTGTTTACTTCCCTGTTGCCCAGTTCAGGATGTTCGTGTAGTGCTCTTCTCCATTCAATAGACTTTGGTTCTATCTTGTCTGCCGCTATTCTCGATTTTTCTTTCAGGTTGGCAATGTCAGTTTGTGCAGATGTTTGAATTATTAAAAAAAAAGCAAAGCCCGCACACAAAGTTTTCTTCATTGAATAATTTTTTATGAATTTACCTAAAACTTCCTTTCTGCCTGAACTTAAAAATAAAACAAAGTAAAGCGTCGGGAATGTGCAAAGCACAGCCCGTCTGCATTGCTGATTTGTTATATATTTAACCCCGGATGCTCATTCGTCACTTTAATTTTTTAAGGGCTGTTTTTTTTCATAGCATTACTGCATTTGGCGGTCCGCAAGCGCATTTAGCAATGATGCTGAAAACTTTTGTGCGGCAAAAACCTTATGTCACCGAGAAGGAATTAATGGAGTATAATGCTTTTTGTCAGCTCCTTCCCGGCGCTTCATCTACTCAAACACTTACATTAATCGGCTATAAACGAGGTGGCATCGTACTTGCCGTGTTAACGCTGCTGATTTGGATAGCTCCCGCCTGTATACTGATGGGAGCACTTTCTTTCTTGCTTCGTTATATTGATCAAAAAGCATTAAACCAGGATGTATTTAAGTTTATAGCACCCATGGCAGCGGGGTTTTTGCTCTATGCCTGTTTCACCGCATTTCCACTCTCCATAAAAAACACGATTACATGGGTCATCATGGCCGTTGGCGCCATTGCAACTTATTTCTTATTCAAGCAGCCCGTTATTTTTCCTGTATTGATCATACTTGGCGGTGTGGCTACAAACATCAGCAGGAAGCGTATTCCCCAGGTTGAAGAAAAACCAAGAAAAATTAAATGGTGGAACTTTTGGCTATTTGGCATCATATTCATTGCTGCGGGTATTGCCAGCGCCATAGCAAAGGAAAATGATTGGCCAAACCGAAAACCTATCAATCTGTTTGAAAATACTTATCGAATGGGAAGCCTCGTATTTGGTGGCGGCCAGGTGTTAATGCCGATGATGTATGAGCAATTCAGTGTAAGACCCGAAGCGATTAAAGAAAGAGATCGGAACGTTGTCCAAATTGATGAGAACGATATGTATACGGGAATGGGAATGGTTCGGGCCGTGCCCGGCCCGGTCTTTTCAATAGCCTCCTTTACGGGCGGTATGGCTTTAAAAGACATGGGTAGTAGTCCGGAAGAAAGGTCGGCCATGCAATTCCTCGGTTGTCTGATCGGGACAGTTGCCATTTTTTTGCCCAGTGCATTACTTGTCCTTTTCTTTTTTCCGATATGGAATAACCTAAAAAAATACGCGGCGGTTTATCGTTCACTTGAAGGCCTCAACGCCGCTGTGGTGGGTATCATGCTTGGATCCACTTTTTATATCATGAAGGATATTTCATTGATAGAAGCAAAGACAATAAGTCTGCTTAATGTAGGCGTTATACTCGGAACAAGTCTTTTGCTATCCTATACGCGAATCCCATCCCCTTTTATCGTTGCCGCTTGTTTGTTACTCGGTTTCATCGTGAAGTAAATTTGATTATCACTTACGATAATAGCCGCCGCTTTCAATTTCTTCTCTGACTTTATCCGGAACTAAATAGCGGACGGATTTTTTTTCCTTGATCAGCTGGCGAATATCCGTCGCAGATATCTGGATTAACGGCGCCTCAATAATTGTAAGATCCGCCTTCACATCATTTTTGACCTCGTATCCCTCCCGCAAATAGACATAGATGGAATAATTCTTAATTATCGATTGATAATTCTTCCATTTATGCAGGTTTTGAAAACTATCGCTTCCCATAATGATCCGAAACTTGTGCGCGGGATACTTTTCCTCCAGGTGAATTAAAGTTGTCGCGGTGTAGGACGGCTTTGGCAGACTAAACTCGATATCCAATGCTTTGAGCCTGTTGTCATCTTCGATGGCAAGTTTAAGAAGATGGAGCCGGTGATACTCATTCAATAAAGAGGATTGTTCCTTAAATGGGTTTTGCGGTGAAACAACAAACCAAATTTTTTTGAGATCAGTAAAGTTTAGAAAATGATTAGCTATGATCAGGTGCCCGGTATGAACTGGGTTGAATGAACCGAAATATAATCCAATATCCATTTAATATATTGATAATCAATCTATTACACTTACAATAATATGATCTGCTTCATTGAGGCGAAGACTTAGGGTGTACCCTGCGATCGTAATTGAAACGGGATCACCAAGAGGCGCTTTTTGTTCAACTGTAAGTTGCTCTCCAGGTAAACAACCCATTTCCATTAACTTCAGGTGGATTTCCTCGTTATCAAAATGCCTGATGATTGCTTTCTGTCCCGGCTTCAGTTGGGAGAGTTTTTTATTCATAGTTCATACAAAACTACGTTGTGACATTATCAATTGTTTACGAATTTTGAAATCATGGCTTCAAAATCAAAAGTTTATTTCTATAGTGACAGCGTGGATCTTCGACTCAGCCAACGCAACAAACTTAAGAAAGCCATTGAGGCACTTTTTGAGAAAGAAGGCAAGAACCTCGACAAAATGAATTACGTCTTCTGTAATGATGAGAAGCTTCGGAGTATAAACCGTCGGTACCTTAAGCACGATTATTATACTGATATAATAACTTTTGACTATTCTGAAGACAAGTCTGCCATACGTGGCGAATCTTATATTAGTCTTGACCGCATAAGAGCGAATTCGTTAGAACTACAAACACCCTATCATAGCGAGCTGTTGCGTGTTATTTTTCATGGCGCACTCCATTTATGCGGATACCGAGATAAAAAGCCGGGCGAAACACGAGAAATAAGAAAAAAGGAGGACTTTTATTTAAGGCGATTTGGAGTCTAATTTCCACGGGACACTGTTTCACCGAGAAACAGTGTCCCGTGAAACCACTACTTTTGCAAAAAAACTACATGTCCCGAAAGAGATGGACTCCCCAAAAAGAAGTCACCCCTGCCCTTCTTAAATTCAGGGAAAAAAGAAAGTGGCAAATAAGCTTACGGCGGTATGTTATCGATAAAAGCCCGTGTCCTTTATATGCCCCTTACTTTGGTTTGGATATTGAAAATCTCCGCAAATGGTTCGAAATGCAGTTTTCAGACAACATTGCCTGGGGTGATTTTGGCAAAAAATGGCAATTCGATCATATTATTCCGGTGACATACTTTGATTTTGAAGATGAGAACGAACTAAAACTGTGTTGGAATTTCACGAACCTGCGCGTTGAAAACTTTCAATTAAACAAGAATCGCGGAAACAGGGTGGATGTTTTGGCTGCCAAGGCATACTTCGAAAACCTATATAATAAGACAAGGTATTTGTCATGTCTCAGACTTCTGGAGAAAATTGACAAATTAGAACTATCAGCAATCGTTAGCACTCAACCCCAACAAGATTTTATCATTCAAAACAAGGCTTACCTGGACATGATTGAAGGTTATTCGGTTTTTGAATTTGAGCTTCTGAATAGCGGACGAAGCATTGAAGATGTCAAAAAAGAAATAGATTTTTTGAATAAAACCGGTGGTAAGTTTCTTTAAGAACACGATACCTTTGCAACCTTTCAATGTTTCCTAAATACGATATTATAGTAGTTGGAGCCGGACACGCAGGGTGCGAAGCGGCAGCAGCGGCGGCAAATCTGGGGTCAAAAGTGCTTTTGATCACCATGAATATGCAGACAATTGCCCAGATGAGCTGCAATCCCGCTATGGGCGGAATAGCAAAGGGTCAAATAGTGCGGGAAATTGACGCGATGGGCGGATATTCCGGAATTGTTACCGACTTATCGATGATCCAATTTAGAATGTTGAATCGTTCGAAAGGTCCGGCTATGTGGAGTCCCAGGGCACAAAACGACCGAGTACTTTTTTCCATAAAATGGCGGGAGCTATTGGAGCAGACGGCCAATATTGATTTTTACCAGGACATGGTTAAGGGCTTGCTGTTAAAGGATAACAGAGTCACCGGCGTCATAACCGGTCTCGGCCACGAAATAAAATCAAAGGCAGTCGTGCTTACCAACGGAACTTTTCTTAATGGAATCATTCATATCGGCGACAAAAACTTCGGTGGTGGCCGAGTTGCTGAAAAGGCAGCAACCGGAATCACAGAGCAATTGGTGTCGATAGGTTTTCAAAGTGATCGGCTCAAAACGGGTACTCCACCCAGGGTAGATGGTCGGAGTCTCGATTATACAAAAATGGAAGAGCAGCCCGGTGATCCGGAAATATCTGGATTTTCATTCACTGATACATTGAAACCTCAGCAGCAAAAAAGTTGTTGGATTACCTACACCAATTCAAAGGTCCATGAAATTTTAAAGACGGGCTTTGACAGGAGTCCAATGTTTACCGGGAAGATCGATGGGGTAGGACCGAGGTATTGCCCAAGTATAGAAGATAAGATCAATCGTTTCGCAGAAAGGGACAGACACCAGCTCTTTATTGAACCGGAAGGGTGGAATACGGTAGAAATCTATGTCAATGGATTCTCAACTTCCCTACCTGAGGAAACTCAATACGAAGCCATTCGTAGTATAGTTGGTTTTGAAAATGCAAAAGTCTTCCGGCCGGGCTATGCCATTGAATACGACTACTTTCCTCCAACGCAATTAAAGTATACACTTGAGACAAAGCTTACCAGTAATCTTTTCTTTGCTGGCCAAATAAACGGAACTACCGGCTATGAAGAAGCTGCCTGCCAGGGATTGATGGCAGGAATTAATGCGCACCAGGCGATTAATAACTTAGATCCTGTTATTTTAAAAAGAAGTGAAGCTTACATCGGAGTGTTAATTGATGATCTTATAAGCAAAGGCACCGAAGAACCCTATCGAATGTTTACATCCAGGGCGGAATTCAGAACACTCCTAAGACAGGATAATGCCGACTTGCGATTAACAGAGCTAAGCTTCAGACTTGGCCTGGCCTCGCAGGAAAGAATGGAAAAAGTAATCAGAAAGAAAGATAACGTTGAAAAAATAAAAGGTATTCTAAATGAGTTTTTGATCGAACCTTCTGAAATAAATCCTTATTTGGAAAAAATAAATTCCTCACTCATCTCAGAAAAACAAAAAGCGGGCAAGCTGTTGTTGCGTCCGGATATCGAGTTGGAAAACATGTTACAAGAGTTGCCAAAACTTAATGAGCAGTTGAAGTTGTATTCCAAAGAGAGTATTGAACAATCATCTATCCAGGTGAAATACGAAGTATATATTGGAAAAGAAAGAGAGCTCGCAAATCGAATGAGCCAACTGGAAGATCTTCAAATTCCCGAAGCTTTTGACTATAAGAAAATCCGATCATTGGGTAATGAAGCTAAAGAGAAATTAGCACGGGTAAAACCACGAACACTAGGCCAGGCCAGCCGCATATCGGGTATTAATCCGAGTGATGTTCAAATACTAATGGTATATATCGGCAGATAGCGGAGAATTATCTGAACTAGTAACACTTCATCTTACGGACAATTTCAGATAAGTTCCAAGACACAAGCTCCAATTAAATTCGAAATAAGAAATCCGAAATTCGAAAAAACCGACCCCGATTGAAAACTTTTTCGGATTTCGAGGTTGGGATTTCGGATTTATATCAAAATTTTCCTACCCTATAAAACTAATTGCATCTTGACAGATCAAATCCAGACTATTTCATATTATCTTCTTATAAAAACATACTGTTTTTGTTCCCTTTGATTAACTGAATTTCCTGCGGCCCCCGTGATCAACCCGCGGCAATTAACTGATCCGCATTTGCACTGAAACGGTTCCATGTTATCATCCAGGAATTGTGAATAATCAAGTGTAAGTTCTTCATTCTTTTTTATACTCTTCAACGCGACCACATTTAATCCGTCTATGCCCGTATTTGCGTCGCAACTATGATTTTGCGGCGCCCATTCAGATGGGTCTTCATCCCAGAGGATAAATACTTCCTCGCTGATCGCATACGCATAGCGGCGGAAATTCATTTTTTGCTCTTCGTTCCAGTTTTTTTCAATGAATCTCTTTGTCACAATCCGCTGCGCTTTTTCTTCCCCGAAAAAGATAACATCGCCCTTTTTTATTGCTTTTGTGGCATATATTCCAAAACCCGCAATGGAATTGCCTTTCATTGCATACGGTTTCTTTTTCCGGCGATGCCTCGCAATACCTTCGGCAATTATCTGTTCAAGAAATCCTTTTTGTCCCGCCTCATCAAATTTTAAGACATAATCCGCGGACCCCTCATATCCATCCGTGTAAAAAACCGAACAAGTGAAATTTATTTCGAGGAAAAATATCTCGTTGTTATCGCCCACCCTGAAATCGAGTCTTGCATAGCCAACACCATTAAAGCCTTTAAATATTCTCTCCCCAGCCTGCCTTAATTCTTTATCCAACACAGGATCCGTGCAGGGAAAATTGCAATCGGGATGAAGCTCCGATGTTTTTAATGAATATGTTTTAAAGGATTTTCCTTCCGGGAACACGTATTCAACCGGTTTAAAAACTTTACAGGTTTTTCCATCCGGGCTTGCTGCTACCAATACGGTAAATTCCCTGCCGTCTATATA
>JANWHX010000077.1 GCA_025450235.1 Chitinophagaceae bacterium
AGGTACCAGCTACAGAAATCGTCCCATATAAGCGAGTAGATTAATTTCAGGATTTCACTCAGCTTAAAATCTTTATACAGCTCTTCTATCTCAATGCTCGCTTCATTCAAACGGTTTTCAAACCAATCAACCGCGAAATTGAGTCCTGACTCCCGACTATCGACTATCGACTGCCTTCCTTCCCACATCTTAACCAACTTCAATGCATTCCACATTTTATTTATAAAGAATCTTCCTTGTTCATTGCCGGCCTGGTCCCACATCAGGTCATTCCCGGCAGGTGAAGCGATCATGATCCCGAAACGAACCGCATCTGCCCCGTCCTTGTCGATCATTTCTAAAAGATCAGGTGAATTACCCAATTGCTTGCTCATCTTACGACCGATCTTATCTCTCACAATACCCGTAAAGTAAACATCACTGAAAGGTTTTTCACCTTTGTATTCAAAACCGGCCATGATCATCCTGGCCACCCAGAAGAAGATGATCTCAGGTGCAGTCACCAGTGTATTCGTAGGATAATAGTATTTAATATCGGCATTGTCCGGATGACTGTATCCTTTAAACACTTCAAAGGGCCAGAGCCAGCTGGAAAACCAGGTATCGAGGCAATCTTCATCTTGTTTAAGTTGAACATTGTTTACAGAATATTGCCTGTTGAATAATTCCCTGGCCTCTTGTTCCGTGGCGGCCACTACAAATCTTCCTGATTCATCATACCAGGCAGGTATCCGGTGTCCCCACCAAAGCTGGCGGCTGATGCACCAGTCTTTGATATTTTCCATCCAATGACGATAAAGATTCTTGAATTTGACGGGGTAGAATTTGATCCCGTCGCTTACCACTGCATGTAAAGCCGGTCCTGATATTTTTTTCATGTCTACCCACCATTGGAGACTTAATCGTGGTTCCACGACCACATCAGTCCGTTCGCTGTAACCTACTTCACTTAAATAATCTTCGACCTTTACAATATATTCTTTTGCTTCCAGCTCCTTGACGATCTTCTTTCTTGCTTCAAACCTGTCTTCACCGACAAATATCTGCGCTTCATTGTTCAACGTTCCATCCTCATTAAGAATATCGACGATTTCAAGATTATGTTTTTGTCCTAATTGATAATCGTTCATATCATGGGCTGGGGTGACTTTCAACGCACCCGTGCCAAAATCCATGGTCACATATTCATCGGTAATTATTGGTATACGCCGATTGATAAGCGGAACGAACGCAAACTTGCCATGCAGATGTTTGTATCGTTCATCTTTCGGATGCACACAAATGGCAGTGTCGCCCATGATCGTTTCTGGTCGTACCGTAGCTATGGTAATGAATGCCGGCCTCTGACCGCCATCTTCCGTCTCGTCTAAAAAATACTTCAGGTAATAGAGGTTCTGCTTTGTCTCCCGGCGGATGACTTCTTCATCGCTCAATGCCGTTTTAGCCCTTACGTCCCAGTTGATCATCCGCTTGCCGCGGTAGATATATCCCTTGTTGTACAAATCCACGAATACTTTGATGACGGACGCATAGTAATCCGGATCCATGGTAAACGTCGTGCGTTCCCAATCGGCACTGCATCCAAGTTTTCTTAACTGTTGCAGAATGATTCCACCATATTTTTCCTTCCATTCCCAGGCATAACGCAGGAATTCATCACGGCTTAATGAAGATTTGCTGATCCCTTTTTCCCGGAGCATTTGCACGACCTTTGCTTCGGTAGCGATTGATGCATGGTCGGTACCCGGAACCCAGCATGCATTTTTTCCCTGCATCCTGGCACGGCGGATCAATATGTCCTGGATTGAATTATTGAGACAATGGCCCATGTGCAGAACACCCGTGACATTCGGCGGCGGCATCACTATAGTGTACGGTTCCCGTTCATCAGGGATGCTATTGAAATATTTCTTATTTAGCCAATGTTGATACCATTTCTTTTCGGCAGCAACGTGCTCAAAATTCTTCGTGACTTCCATAAGCCCGCAAATTTACCGGCTTTTGAGAAGATGAGAAAAAGCGAGTAGTATCTGAGTTTGAAAGTAACCCTCTTAGTTGCTGAAAGGATGCCACGCATGCCCGACTGAGCCATTCAGGCGGGGATGCGGAAAATCTACGTAACACTTTATTCCGTGAATCCGTGGCAAAATTCAAACTAATGCACCACCAAAGGCCGGAGTCGTCAGGAGCAAAATAATAAGGGATTGTTTAACTTCCCGTCGCTAATTTCTTTTGTATCTCCTGGCAAATAAAGGTTTCGCCGGCATGCACTTTATGTATGGCCATTTTTAGCTCGGCGAAGCTAGAGGTCTTTGTGACAAACCCTTTAGCTCCGAGTGACATTATTTTGGTAGCGTAATTCGGGTTGTTGTTGATCGATACCCCAATGATCTTTACGGAAGGAAAGGATTCCGAAATCCTTTGGGTGGCTTCAAACCCGTTGACCGGGGCCATGTTTATATCCATCAGGATAATATCCGGCAACAGCTCTCCGGCCTTGTCGACGGCCTCGGAACCATCTTTGCATTCTGCGATTACCGAAAAACTGGCTTCTTTGTCAAGCAGCATTTTCCATGCATCGCGAACGAGTTCATGATCATCGACCAAAATGATTCTAATAGGGTGTGGCATTTAATAGGTTAAAACTGGTTGAAGAGGATTGTTTGATCATTTCAGGACCGGTTTTGAAAATAATTTTGGCGACAAAATAAAAAAGGACAACTTCGGATAAAATTCTGACGACAGTAAAAATACTTAAAATCTAAAGTAGTATTACTTGGACTATCGGCAAAGTATTTTTACTGATTTTTTAAAATATTAGGGGTATACACATTTTTGGAAGAAGCCGTTTTAAAGCGGACTTTTATGACCGGGAGATTGGGATATTGAGATGTTGAGATGTTGGGATATTGGGATATTGAGATATTGGATATTGGGATATTGAGATATTGGATATTGGGATATTGGGATATTGGGATATTGAGATATTGAGATATTGGATATTGGGATATTGAGATATTGTGATATTAATGTTACTCTTCGTGTTATTTCGGGAAATAGCTAAAACTCCATTATATGAACAGACAATTGACATCATGGCACAGCCCTGCATTAAACAAAGAGATGCCGATCGCGAGCTATGGAGATTATGGTTTTGCATTGTTGTTAGTGCCCACGGCAGCGGCCGACTACTTAGAGTACGAGCGCTTCCAGCTCATGGATCATCTCGCGTCTTTTATTAATAGCGGCAAAGTCAAGGTTTTTTCGATTGACAGTATTAATAATGAAAGCTGGATGAATAATAATTTGGATCCCTGGCATAAATCTGTTCGTCACCAGCAATGGAATGACTATGTTTTTAACGAAGTGATACCATATGTAAGAAACCGCACAAGCGGAGAAACTCCTGTTATTACCTGCGGCGCATCATTCGGCGCCCTGCACAGTATGAACCTGTTTTTAAAACGCCCGGATCTTATTGATGGCGTTATCGCGATGAGTGGCGTGTATGATCTTACCGAATACACGAAGGGACATTTTGATGATAATGTGTACTTCAACAGCCCGATGCATTATATACCCAGGCTGACCGATCATGTTGTTCTTGAGAAAATAAGAAAGAGCGACCATATTCATATTATCACCGGCGGTGGCGCATATGAAGATCCCGCAGCCAGCGGTCATTTTGCAAAAGTGCTTTATGATAAGGGCATCCGGTATGAATTGGATCAATGGGGACCGGAGTGGCCGCATGATTGGAACACATGGCGGGCGATGTTGCCACATTATCTTGGGAGCAGGTTTTAGATGTTGAGGCGGATGTCCACGAGCTTGTATCGCGCAATAACATTAAGCAGGTATGAGTTCATTAAGCAACCGGACAAATTCATTTCTCAGGATCATCTTTGCACCCATGCTTTCGAGATAATCGGTATAGACCTGGCAATCTATCAGTTCAACACCTTCAGTTTTTAACTGCTGAACATATTTGATGAATGCAAACCTTGAGGCATTACTTTGTTTGCTGAACATGCTTTCTCCAAAAAACACGTTTCCTAATCTCACTCCATACAAGCCACCGGCTAACTCGCCGTTTTTCCAGACTTCCGCACTATGAGCATGGCCCAGTTCATGCATTCTGATAAAAGCTTTTTCTACTTCATCAGTGATCCATGTACCCTCTTGTCCCGGTCTCCGTATTTTTTTACATTGATGGATGACCTGTTTGAATGCTTTATTAACGGTGAACTCAAATTCATTCCTTTTTAATAGCGGCTTTAAGCTTTTACTGATCTTTAATTCTTCCGGGAACAGTACAAAACGCGGATCAGGGCACCACCATAATATGTGATCGCCTTCATACCATGGAAAGATACCATTACGATAGGCCAATATCAACCGGTCAGGGGACAGGTCGCCGCCCATGGCAAGCAGACCATCCGTTCCCGCCAGATGAACAGGAGGGAAGGCCAATTCTTTATCAAGAACAAATAAAGGCATCAGAGGGGAACACAATAATAGGAAGGAAAAAGGTATCAGGCCAATACTTCGATCGTGGCGCCGATGCCCCGATCGGTGATCGCATCACATTGAGGTTTCAGTTCATCATAGGATCCCTGTTTTACGGCATATTTTCCCTTGAAATGGATAAAATACGAACATTGCTCGGCCTGTTCCGGGCTATGGCCACAAACGTCGATGAGGGTTTCAATTACCCATTCAAATGTGTTTACTTCGTCATTCCACACGATGAGGCTGCAGGAATCCTCAACACTTGTGAGCAGATCCGTTTCCGACCGGCTATCAGTAAGTACTTGCGTTTTTATTTTTTCCATGTCAACTGTCCAGACGCAAAAATAGAAATAAAATTTTTTGTAAGAGACTTTTCAGCAGGCTCTTTCGTAAATTAGTTAAAATAATGAGCATGAAAAAGATAACCGGCCTCGGCGGGGTTTTTATCAAAGCAAAGGACCCCAAATCACTGGCTGCCTGGTACCAGGAGGTGCTCGGCATTGGATTTAATAACAGTAGTTATGTGGACCTTCCCTTTTCGGATGAACAGGGTAAAATTACGTCCGGTTATAATGTGTTGTCATTTTTCCAGTCGGACAGCAATTATTTTGCTCCGAGTGAAAAGCAGGTTATGATCAATTTGCGGGTTCAGGATCTGTTTGCATTATTGGAGGAATTGAGGGAAAAAAAAGTGACTATTGTTGGTGATCCAATGGATGAAGAATACGGTAAATTCGGATGGATCATGGATCCGGAGGGGAATAAAATTGAGTTATGGGAGCCACCTGTCAAGTAAAAAAAATTTGGCTAAAAACGATTCAAAGCTATCTTTGCACTCCCTAAAAAGTGATTGCTTCACTTCGTTCGCAAGGGAGTTTAGCTCAGCTGGTTCAGAGCATTCCGATTTACATCGGAAGTGGTCGGCGGTTCTAGGAAAGAAATATTGGGAGTTTAGCTCAGCTGGTTCAGAGCATCTGCCTTACAAGCAGAGGGTCGGCGGTTCGATCCCGTCAACTCCCACAATAGTGAAAGGTTTCAGCAAAACGCTGGAACCTTTTTTAATTGAATAGTTCAGTTGGTTCAGAGCATCCCGCTTCAGGCGGGAGGGTCGGCGG
>JANWHX010000078.1 GCA_025450235.1 Chitinophagaceae bacterium
AACACCTGACGGTAAGAAATGTTACCGTAAAAAATCCATGGTATGCACAAAACGGTGATGGTATTGATGCGGAAAGTTGTAAAAATGTATTGATAGAAAATTCTGTTTTTGATGTAGGCGATGACGCTTTGTGCATGAAAAGCGGTCGGGATGCTGAAGGAAGAAAAAGGGGCATGCCGATAGAGAATGTAATTATCCGGGGATGCACGGTCTATGCAGCACATGGGGGTTTTGTGATCGGCAGCGAGATGAGCGGTGGGGCAAGGAATATTTATGTAAGCAATTGTACGTTTATTGGAACCGATATTGGCCTTCGTTTTAAAACAACAAGGGGTCGCGGTGGCATAGTGGAGAATATCTTTATCAGGGACATTTATATGAAAGATATTCCGGCAGAAGCTATTTTGTTTGACATGTATTATATGGCTAAAGATCCCGTGGTACTGGCAGGAGAAAAAAGAGAATTACCCAGGGTAGAGTTGAAAACAGTGGATGAATCAACTCCGCAGTTCCGCAATTTTCATATTAGCAATGTTTATTGCAATGGAGCGGAGAAAGGGATATTCATTCGCGGACTGCCCGAGATGCATGTTAAGAATATTGTGCTGGAGAACATGGTGCTCCAGGCTAAAAAAGGATTTGACATCCAGGAAGCGACCGGGATCACGTTCCGCAACATAAAAATGATCAGTGCTGAAACAAACCCTGTCATTGATGTAGTGCAGAGCGATAAGCTGATTTTTGACAATATCAGTTACAAAGATGGCTCCGAATTATTATTTCGTATCGGCGGCGAAAGGAGCAGGGATATTAATATTAAGAACACCGATGCTTCGAAAGCAAAGGAAAAGATAGCGTATGAATTAGGGGCGACGGAGAAAAGTGTGACGATAAAGTAGTGAGTGGTGAATTGTGAGTGGTGATTAGTGAGTGGTGAGTGGGTTATTTCCCGCTATCGGGTTCTTCCCCTCCTTGGAGGGGCGGATTTAGGCAACTAACGAATTAAAACAGCCGGGGTGGGTTTGTTGAGAAGAGCAACGAAGACGATACTAGCGTTGATGCCGCAAAAAAACGAAATGAAAAGAACGATTATAATTGGATGTGCATTGATGACCATAATTGCCTCCGCGCAACAAACACCCGTGTCGCGGCAGGTAGCAGAAATGGTTATGAATACATGGAAGGATTCATTTGCACTTGGTACCAGCCAGGCCAGGTGGTCCTATGATATGGGTGTTGTATTGAAAGGATTTGAAGGACTTTGGAGAAATACGGGTGATGTGAGATATTATAATTACATCCTTAAGCAAATGGATTTTTTTATAAAGGATGATGGTACAATTAAGACGTACAAACCGGATGAATATAATATTGACCATATAAATAATGGAAAGCTGATATTGTTCCTGTACAAGGTGACGGGAAGAGAAAAGTACCTGAAGGCGGCAAAACTTTTGAGGGAACAGCTAAGAACGCATCCCCGCACCAATGAAGGCGGCTTTTGGCATAAGAAAATATATCCCTATCAAATGTGGCTGGATGGTTTATATATGGGCGCACCGTTTTATGCTGAATATGCTGACCTGCTGCATGAAGACACTGCATTTAATGATATAGCCAATCAATTCATCTGGATGGAGAAACATGCAAGGGATGCAAAGACCGGTTTGCTATACCATGCCTGGGATGAAAGCATGCAACAGAAATGGGCGAGTAAAACAACCGGTACATCTCCGCTATTCTGGGCAAGGGCAATGGGCTGGTATGCGGATGCCCTGGTGGATGCATTGGATTGGTTTCCGCAGGACCATCCAAAAAGGAAGGCGCTTATTGATATTTTGAACCGGGTAGTGAATGCAATAGAAAAAGTGCAGGACCCAAAAACCGGGCTCTTGTTTGATGTGCTTAACTATAATGGCCCGGGAAAGGAAAAGAATTATCTCGAAGCTTCCGCCAGTTGCCAGTATGTGTATGCTGTCGCAAAAGGAGTGAGGAAGGGTTATTTACCTGCGACAAAAATCACAATAGCCAGGAAAGGATATGATGGCATTGTAAAACAATTTATCAAAACAGAGAACGGGCAAACAAATTTGCACGGGACGGTAAAAGTGAGTGGTCTTGGCGGCAACCCGTATCGTGACGGCAGTTTTGAATATTATATGAGCGAAGATGTAATTGTAAACGACGCGAAAGGCGTGGGTGCATTCTTATTAGCCAGTAACGAAATGGAAATGGTGCCGACACAATCTGTGGGTAATGGCAAAACCGTTTTGCTCGATCGCTATTTCAACAGTGAGAAAAGAAAAGATGCCGCCAGCGGTGAGATGGTGTACTGGCACTATGTGTGGAATGAATATTCGCACCCGGGTTTTGCAGGACTCGGACATATCTTCAACAGGTATGGGGCGAAGCTTGCTTCCCTGGATGTCGCTCCAACTGCTGATAATCTCAAAAATGCGTCCGTTTATATTATTGTTGACCCGGACCATATGAAGGACAATCCCAACCTAAACTATGTATCTGCCGCAGATAAAGAAGCAATCATGGGTTGGGTTAAGGCAGGCGGCGTCTTGGTGTTGATGGCAAATGACAGCAGCAATTGTGAATTGCAAAATTTTAATTACCTGGCTAAGGCATTTGGAATAATGTTTACGGATAAGAGTGTTAATATGGTAAAGAATGATGTGTATGAGCAGGGCGTGGTATATCCCGGCAAGAACAACCCAATATTCAAGACAACAAAAAAAATGTTCCTGAAGGAAGTGAGTGTATTGGGTCTGCATTCGCCCAATAAGGCGAATGCTGTAAAAGATGGAGATGCAATAATAGCAGTCTCCAAATCCGGGAAGGGCTTGGTGTTTGCTGTAGGAGATCCCTGGCTGTATAATGAATATTTGGACGGAAGAAAACTGCCTGCAGAATATGAAAATTATAAAGCGGCAGAAGATTTGGTAAAATGGCTGCTGACGCATGGCAAAAAAAAATAAGTGGAGAGTAATAAATTATATGGATTGGTAATATCCTTGCTGACTATGCTTATTACCGCAGAGGCGCAGAAGAAAATAATAGTTGATGCCGAAGGCAAAGGGAATTTTAAAACGATACAGGAAGCGATCAATAGCCTGCCGGATTCATCATTGGTAACAAACACGATTCTGATAAAGAAGGGTATTTATAAAGAGAAAATATTTATTACGAAGCATAACATAGTGATCGAAGGGGAAGACAGGGATAAGACAATCATCACACAGGATATCGCACGTGATGAATGGCGTTGCGATCATCCCGATGACTGGGGAGTTGCTACCATGAACATAAACGGCAATGATATCACATTGAAAAACATGACCATAGCCAATGATTATGGATTTAATATAAAAGAAACGAAGGTGATCGATTGTCCCGCTGATACTATTACTCGTAAGCGAACGATAACAAAAAACGGGCATCAAATGGCATTAAGAACCATGAAAGCGACAAGACTCAGGGCGATCAATTGTCATTTTCGTGCCTGGGCGGGTGATACAGTGAGTCCATGGAATACGGAAAATGGAATGTTTTATTTTAAAGACTGTATCATGGAAGGCGGCGTTGATTTCTATTGCCCCCGCGGATGGGCCTGGGCAGAGAATTGCAGGTTTTATGCAAACACGGGACCCGCAAGTATCTGGCATGATGGTTCAGGAGATCCTGATCAGAAAACAGTGCTGAAGAATTGTGTGTTTGACGGATATCCTGGTTTTAAACTTGGCCGCTATCACCGCGAAGCGCAGTTTTATATAGTTGATTGCAATTTTTCAGCGAACATGGCCGATACATTAATCTATCATGTGCCAGCAACGACTATCAAATGGGGAGAGAGGGTATATTATTATAACTGTCATCGCAAAGGCGGACATGATTTCGGCTGGTACACAAATAATTTACCTGCCGGAGTGAAGTCAAATGAAATTACGATCAACTGGCTTTTTAAAAATAAATGGAGTCCATCGGTGAATTGAAAAAAGTGAATATGCAGTTATCACAAAGAGTAATAAAAAAAATTCCACCACAAGCCGGGTTAGTCATCCCGGACGAGAAATTATTTTCCTTGCCTGAAAAGGTATTGCAATTCGGTACAGGCGTATTACTGCGGGGCCTCCCTGACTATTTTATTGACAAAGCGAATCGCCAGGGTGAATTCAATGGACGTATAGTGGTTATTAAATCTACGTCACAGGGGAGCGCCGACGCATTTGAAAAACAGGACGGGTTATATACGTTGTATGTTAAAGGAATTGACAACGGCAAAATGACCGAAGAAGCGATTATCAATTCTTCTGTCAGCCGCGTACTTTCAGCGAAGGAGCAATGGCCGGAAATATTGCAGGCTGCCCATAATCCTGAAATGAAGATCGTCGTCTCCAACACAACCGAAGTAGGTATCGTATTGACGGATGATGATATTAAATTGTCTCCTCCCCATTCATTTCCCGGAAAATTGCTGGCTTTTCTTTATGAACGTTATAAAGCATTTTATGGAAGAGACGATAGTGGAATGGTGATCGTTCCCACAGAACTGATCATTGATAACGGCGATAAATTGCGGGAGATTGTTGTTGCACTTGCCCATAAAAACAAGCTGGAAGACAAGTTTATCCAATGGCTGCAATCGGCCAATCACTTTTGTAACTCACTGGTGGATCGTATTGTGCCCGGCAAATTACCAGATGCTGACAGGAAGGTGGCAGAAGAAAAATTTGGATATACGGATGACTTAATGATCATGGCTGAAACTTTTCGCCTTTGGGCCATTGAATCCAGCAGTGAAAGAGTAAAAGAGGTACTTTCCTTTAGTAAGACAGATGAGGGAGTGGCGATCACTGCCGATATTGAAAAATTCCGTGAATTGAAACTCAGGTTGTTGAACGGTACACATACCTTCACCTGCGGCCTGGCATTTCTTGCGGGTTTTGAAACGGTAAAGGAAGCTATGGTGGATGAATCAATATCATCCTTTGTCCGTAAAATCATGATGCTGGAAATTGCAACGGCATTAGACGGCAACGCTATTACATATAATGAAGCCTGCGCTTTTGCCAACCAGGTATCGGATCGTTTCAGAAATCCGTTTTTAGATCATAAATGGATCAGCATTGCGATGAATTATACGTCTAAAATGAAGTTGAGGAATGTTCCATTACTGCTGAAGCATTATAATAAAACCGGTACCGTTCCTGAGAATATGTCGCTTGGGTTTGCAGCCTATCTGTTATTTATGAAGTGCAAACCCGGTTTGGACGGACAGTATTATGGGGATGCCCATGGAAAAAAGTATGCGATACAGGATGAAGCGGCTTCGTATTTTTCCGGTAAATGGGCAATGGGTAATATAGATACCTTTGTCAACAGTGTAGTATCGGATAAAGGGTTATGGGATGCTGATCTCTCAGCATTGAATGGTTTTGAAGTAGCCGTAAAGGAGAACTTACAATTATTACAAACGCAGGGAGCATTAGCAACGCTCGCCGGTAAACAAATAAAAACAGTGGCCTGAGATGAAACAGATCGTTTTAAAAGTTCATCCGAAAGATAACGTGCTTGTGGCATTGAAAGATCTTGCCAGCGGAGAATCTGTTTCTTACAACGGAGAAGTGTATGTAACGAAGGAAAAAATTCCGGCCAAACATAAGCTATTTACAAAAGATATGAACGCCGGCGACAATGTGATCATGTACGGCGTGTTGGTGGGTAAGACGCAGAATTCTATTCCCGCGGGAGGATTGATGACTACTGCCAATGTAAAACATGCAAGCGATTCGTATGAATACCGGCCTTTTCATTACGAATGGCATACCCCGGATGTCTCCAGGTTCAAAGGAAAAACATTTAACGGGTATCACAGAAAAGATGGACGGGTGGGAACGGCTAATTACTGGTTATTTATGCCGACGGTTTTTTGTGAGAACCGCAATCTCGATGTGATCCGTGAAGCATTGCACAACGAATTGGGTTATGCGGTAACTGATAAGTACAAACAAAAGGCGCATCATTTATTGGAATTGTATAAAAGTGGTGCTGACGTAGCAAAGGCTGATCTTGACGTGAAAGAAGCAACAATTCATACAAACCGTGTTTTTAAGAATGTAGATGGAATAAAATTCTTAAATCACCAGGGCGGTTGTGGAGGAACGAGACAGGATGCGGCGACATTAGGTAAACTACTAGCCGCTTATGCTGATCATCCGAATGTGGCCGGTGTTACGATTTTGAGTCTCGGATGTCAGAATCTCCAAACAAAAATTTTATTGGAAGATATAAAGCAACGGAACCCCGGGTTCGACAAACCTTTGCTTGTTTTTGAACAGCAGCAATCAAAAAGTGAAGAACAGTTGATCACTGAAGCGATACGACAAACGTTTCTGGGATTAATTGAAATAAATAAACTGGAAAGAAAGCCTGCCACCCTGAATAAACTGACTATCGGCGTTAAATGCGGAGGAAGCGATGGATTTAGTGGTATATCAGCAAATCCTGCAGTGGGATATTGTTCTGACTTGCTGGTTGCATTAGGAGGAACAGTATTGTTAGCAGAATTCCCTGAGTTGTGCGGGGCAGAGCAGGATTTAATAGACCGGACAAGAAATGAGGCGGCCGCAAAAAAATTCATCCGGTTAATGGGAAGTTATAGCGAAGCAGCGACAAACGCCGGCTCCGGGTTCCATATGAATCCCTCGCCCGGGAATATCAAAGACGGCCTGATAACAGACGCGATTAAAAGCACAGGTGCTGCCAAGAAAGGAGGGACTTCCCCGGTTGAAGATGTGTTGGATTATACAGAACCCGCTGTGAAACCGGGATTAAACCTGGTATGTACTCCCGGAAATGACGTAGAAGCAACTACGGGAAAAGCAGCAAGCGGAGCTACATTAATATTATTTACGACAGGATTGGGAACGCCGACAGGCAACCCGGTTTGCCCGACCATTAAAGTGGCGACAAATTCGGCATTGACCAAAAGAATGGGTGATATCATTGATATTGATACGGGACCAATAATAGAAGGCGAAAAGACAATTGAACAAATGGGAGAAGAAATACTGGAATACTGTATCAAAGCAGCAAGTGGTGATGTGATTCCGAAAGCAGTGCAATTGAACCAGGATGATTTTATTCCGTGGAAAAGAGGAGT
>JANWHX010000079.1 GCA_025450235.1 Chitinophagaceae bacterium
TCAATGGTACTGATCCAGATATTCCCTGATCTGTCTTCGGTGATGTACTGAATAACATTGCTTCCTATGCTCCTGGAGTCATTTTCTTTGCTGTAATTAAATACGTGAAAGGAGGTTCCATCATACATATTCAAACCGTCCCAGGTAGCCACCCACAATATATTATTTACGTCTTTGAAAATATAGTTAATAGAGCTGTTGGAAAGCCCATTCCTGTTATCGTAATGTTGCAGAAAAAAAGGATCGGATGGATCAGCAGAGGCAGCTGAGACCGGCAATAAAAGAAATGCAAAAATAAGGCGTAAGTTTCCTCTCATCAGGCATAGACTTAACAAACTGATTGTATCATCGAAAACTATTCTGTCTTAATGTCAATGCACCTTTCCTTTAATACGCGTATTATATCATCTTAATAAATCGCAAGACGGTGGAGACAAAACTGGAGATTCATTTATATAGTATAATGTGCCAAAAGAGAAAAGAGTTGATGTAAGGTACGTTTATTAATCACGGATTTCACAGATTAAGCGGATTTCACAGATTAAACGCCCGCCTGACCGGACGAGCAGGGATTTTTCAAAAACCAAAAATCCCCTGTCTGCCGAACAGGCAGGGAAACTCGAAAGGTCTTCGTGGGAAATATTTGTTAATCAAGTTTCGCTTGTCATGGTAAGAATGATCATTGAACCTATAAAAATAATTGTTCCATTTGGGACACATCACGTTCTACGAAGGCAAGTCCCCCTCCTTAAGAGGGGGATTTAGGGGGAGGCAGCAGATGCCGATGGAAGACCTTTTCGGATTTCGAGCTTTTTTTATTCGGATTTATTTCCCCTTGTATTTTTTTCCGATTACACTTCATTTATCCCCGCATCTAGCCCCTAATCATTTTTTTTCCTCCCATTTCTTATTTTCCGTTTATCTTTCTTTGCTTTAATCTTACATTTCCTTTCTATTTAAAGAATTGATTTTTATGAAAAGAAACCATTTAAGTAAAGTGCTGGTGGCTGCGGGCCTGCCTCTGTTATTGATTGGATGGGATAAAAAACCACATAAAAAGGGACCGGCTGACGTGCCCGTTACGTATTATAAACTCAAGAACGGGCTGAAAGTAGTGTTGTCACCCGATAAGACCTCCCCGACAATCGGTGTGGGCGTGTATTATAATATAGGCTTCCGCATTGAACCCAAAAACCGGACTGGCTTCGCCCACTTATTCGAACACATGATGTTCCAGGGTTCACAAAATCTTGGCAAGATGGAATTCATCCAGCTTGTACAGAAAAACGGGGGTGTTCTCAATGGTTCTACACGATTTGATTTTACTAATTATTTCGAAGTGATGCCCGCTCATAAACTCGAGACAGCATTGTGGGCCGAAGCAGACAGGATGAAAGGATTAAAGATAGTCCAGGAAAACCTGACGAACCAACAAGGTGTGGTTAAGAATGAAGTAAAAGTAAATGTGTTGAATCAGCCCTATGGCGGTTTTCCCTGGCTGGATATGCCTCAATATGCCAATGAAAACTGGTACAATGCACATAATTTTTATGGGGACCTTGCCGATCTCGACTCAGCAAAGCTGGAAGATGTGCAGAGTTTTTTCAAAACGTTTTATAGCCCGGGCAATGCGGTGCTGGTTGTAACAGGTGATTTCACCGTGGGCGATGCAAAGGGCTGGGTCGAAAAATATTTTGCTGCGATTCCAGCCGTTGAACTACCTCCTAAACCAGATCTGAAAGAACCCGTGCAGGAAAAAGAAAAGAGATTTACCAAGGAAGATAAGCTTGCCAAAAAACCTGCCCTCGCAGTAGCTTATAAAATGCCTGAACGTAATACGCCCGAGTATTATGCAATGGGTTTGATAGACCAGATACTGGTGCAGGGACAAGACAGCAAATTGTATAACCTGCTTGTACAGAAAAAAGGATACAGCAATACAGTTGCCGGCGGAATCAATATCGGCCTGGGTAATATGTATGACTATAATGGACCGATGCTCTGGATATCCAACATTACTTATGATTCCACTATCACATCAGACTCCATTCTCCGGCAATATGACCTGGCCATTGATGATATTATCAAAAACGTATCCGCAGATGATCTGCAACTGGCACTGGTTAAGATAAGATCAGGTCTTTATGATGCGCTGGGTGGAAATTTTGGAATCGGCAAGATCAATCTCCTTGCTTGTTTTGCTTTGTTTGATGATAATCCAGCAAGGATCAATACCCTTGAGGCTGAATTTAAAAAAGTGACGCCTGACCTGATCCGAAAGACAGCCCGGGAATACCTGCGACCAACTAACAGAACAATTCTGATCATTGAACCTAAAGCTCCCAAATAATGAAAAAGATATTTTATATAACCTTTATCGCCAGTCTTAGTGTATTTACAGCAACGGCACAAAAAGAAACACCACCTGAAGGAGGTGTTGCAAAGGATTTCAAACTTTCCGCGAAGCAGATTCAAAAACATGCCAATGGGCTGCGGAGCACATTGGTACATTATGGCACTGTGCCAAAAGCAACGATCAGCCTGATCATTAAAACAGGTAATGTGCATGAAACAACTAATCAAATATGGCTGGCTGATCTGACTGCCCGTCTTCTCCGTGAAGGCACTCTCAAAATGAACTTCGCCGAGCTATCAAAAAAAACAGCCATGATGGGTGGCAGCCTGAATATTAATGCGGGTCTCGCGCAAACCACAATATCGGGTTCTGTTCTTTCTGAGTATGCACCAGCTTTCATTCAGCTCATCAGCGATCTTGTTATTAATCCTGCTTTCCCTGCCAGCGAGGTAGAGCGATTAAAGTCGGACCTGAAACGGCGTTTGGCAACTCAGAAGGCCGTGCCGCAGGCGATCGCACAGGAAAAATTCTTTGAAGCCATGTATGGCGACCAGCGCTATGGAAAAACATTTCCCACCGACCAGATGATTAGCGGTTATACCGCTGAAACTGTAAAAGAATTTTATGATCAGAATTTCGGAGCAAAGCGATCTGTATTATATGTGGTCGGGAGTTTTGATGAATCCGCTGTAAAAAAAGCAATCGGCGCTTCGCTCACCAAATGGAAAGGCGGACCAGAAGTAAACTATCCAAAAATAACAGCCATGCCGGTGAGTGATACGATGATCATCGATCGCAAGGCCGCTCCGCAGACCACCGTAATGATTGGATTGCCTGTGCTAACCCCAGACAACAAAGATTATGTGCCGATGGTGGTGACAAATTCTATGCTCGGCGGATCATTTGGATCAAGGATCACGAGCAATATCCGGGAAGATAAGGGCTATACATATTCTCCATTCAGTAGTTTAAATAACCGGAAAGGCAGCAGCATTTGGATCGAGCAGGCCGATGTGACGAGTGAACACACTGTTGAATCACTGCTGGAAATTGAAAAGGAAGTAAAAAAATTGGGTGCCATTGAACCTTCAAAAGATGAATTAAAAGGGATACAGAATTACGAGGCAGGAATTTTCGTTTTGCAAAATTCTTCTCCCGGAGGCATTATTGGCCAATTAAATTTCCTTGACCTCTATGGTTTACCAGACAGCTACCTTGACAATTATGTAAAGAACATTCATGCCGTAACACCTGCGAAAGTGACGCAAACGGCAAACACCTATATTCAATATGATAAGATGGCAAAGGTGATGGTGGGTGATAAAGAGGGGATAGAAAAACAGATTAAGACGCAGAAGGAGAAGTTGAAAGCGTTTTAAGCTTATTGATAATTTCTATTGCACAGGGTAAAAAGGAACACGAAGGACACGAAGAACCACGAATACACAACGTTGTGTTTGTGCAACCTTTGTGTATTCTAAGGTTATTATTTAGAAAAATATTTTTTTTAAGCGCTCTTCAGGTATTGGTTTATGTAAGGTGTTTGACGTTTGATAACAGCAAACATTCTGTGAATCAATTTATTTCTGACGACGTTCATGGTGCTTCTTTTCGATTTTCCCATGTCTGTGCGTCGTTGATAATATTGTTTAAGTTCTTTGTCATGTTGGATAGCAGTTTTTGCAGCTTGCGTTAACAGCGTCTTCATGGATTTATCGGCCAGGTGACTGATCCGCGTTCTTTTTTTGATACTTGTCCCGGAGCTATGTTCAAAAGGTGCCGAGCCACAATAACACGAGAATTTTTTACCGTTTGTAAAGCGGGTAAAATTTTTCGTTTTGATCAGCGTTTTTGCGAGACCCGTAGCCGACGGTTCGCGGTAAAGTCGTTTATGTTGTGACGGTTTTGGCGAGACCCGTCGGAAAAGTAATTTTGCCACCAGAAATGGACAATTTTCCAAATTGGGCTGATCATATTGTAGTGCTTATTTTTTGCATCCTCCTTCCTTTGTCGGCAATAAAGCAACATCTGAAGAATATTTCTCCGGTTGTATTCACTAGCCAGCAGAAACGAACATTTTATTTTTCAACCTGCTTCTCCCTTTTTATTATGGCAGCAATTATTGTATCAGTGTGGCTGCTGTTTAAAAGACCGCCGGCAGAAATAGGGCTTACATTAAGAGTAGAGGGAAGTGTGTGGAAATGGACTGTAATGGCTTTTGTAATTCTTTATACTATTGATACGATTAATTCTGTGGCAACACCGAAAAATATTGCTGCTTCGTTGAGTGACTGGCAAAAAAGAACACCGTTTATGCCAACAAAAATGAAAGAGCTTCCGGTATATCTTTTAATGTGCCTTTGTGCCGGTGTTTTTGAGGAAATAGTTTTCAGGGGATACCTGGTTACTTATTTTTGGTATTTGTTCAGCGGCTCAAATTACCAACAAATCTTATCGGTATTTCTGCCCGCGTTTGTATTCAGCATTTCGCATTTCTATCACGGTCGAAAGAATATCATTAAAATTTTTATGCTTTCTGCACTTTTCGGCTTTATATTTATTCAGTCCGGCTCATTGGTGATTGTAATGCTCCTTCACTTTATTACTAATGTAATTGGTGGTTTGCTAACGGTAAAATACATAAGGGAAAAATAATCATACGCGTTGATTTTCATAACGACTTAATGTCTTTTGCCACGATCGTCAGATCGTTATTCAGTTGATGGCCCCCTTTTGGTATTTCGCGGACGGTCGCCTGGGGTAACCTTTGCGTATAATGCAAAAGGTTTTCAAATGGTACTTCTTCGTCATCACGGCACTGGTAAAGAAAAATCGGAACTTTTTTTGGCAGCTTATCAGGGAAATTTTTCTGTAGTGTAAGACCCTTCTTCCAATCTTCGTTGCCTCTCCAAAATGGTGTAGATATAAGATAGATCGCCCGGATCTTTTTTTTGATCTCGTTTTCAGAGAGATATTTCAACAAAAGTGAAGCGCCCAATGAGTGCCCTGCCAAAATAACATCGCCCTTGACGTTGGCTATTTCTTTGCCGATCTGTGTGGGCCATCCGAAATCAGAAAGGGTTTCATCAGAGAGCATATGAGGATAGTGCACCTCGTAAGTTTCTCCTAATGCGTTTTGTAAAGAAGCTACTAATTTTTTGTCTGCCTCGAAACCTTCATCACCCGCACCCTGTATAAATAGAACACAATTGTTCATATAGAATGTATTGTATTTTAATTATTTAGTTTTATTTAGTGGCTGTTATTTCTCCCGATGGATCAAAACAAGTAAACAAGTATTTACATTTCCAGCTAAATCTATTCCAATTTGAAAATTTAGTTTTATTCAACAGACTTTTCTCCCACCAAAACGGATATGTCTATTTTTAGGGCGATATAATTTCGACATCGGTTCGTCAACCACTATAAATGTTCAGAAGATTTAAAATAATGAGAGGATAAATTTCCCCTGTTGTTCGAAGAGTTCCCAATCAACGTTCACCAGCTGCTTTCAATACCACCCAACCGGCACACAAGTTTTATTTTGTTCCCACATAAGGGCAACCTCGTAAAAGAATATTGCGTTTTTCAAATCAAATGCGATAAAAGAATTGGGTATTCAATATTCCATGCCGTCTCGCTATAGCTGCCAGAAAGAAAAACTGAACCTGGATAATGGGAAAACGCACGGGAATAACGCTCTTAGAAGACAACGCCCAACAGTATTTGGGAGGCCCAGCGAGCAGCGTTGTGCAAAGCCAGTGGCTACTTATTGTAAATCTTTAAATCAGAAAAGAAGCCTTCTGTTCCCGTCTCAACCCAAAGTCCAATAGCACCCGATAAACCGGCCCCGTGTTTCAAATCATTTACAATCAAAGATGGTTGCTTATTGTTATCCAGGAAAAGTTTTGCTTGTGTATCTTTTACTTCAATCCTCATGGTGATCCATTTATTCATTTCCATATCAGCATAAGATTCATACCTCTCCGGTGCTTCTTTCCGCAGGCGATCAAACTTATAGTCGGGGTAAGAATAATACTGAATGGAATGATTTCGCCGCACCTGGTCCTCTACTCTTGCATTAACCGGGCGGATATAAATACTTTCAAACTTTGCATTGCCGCCGCTAATCCGAAAAGCGACGCCAATAAAACCTCTGGCATAGTCCGGTGCATTTTTCAATAACCTGCTCAATACCTTTACTTCTATTGTGCCGTTCTTAAATTCGATTCCTTTGATCTTTACAAAAGTAGGTTCGTCAGCTTCTTTTATACTTGAATCCTTAATTACTTTTATAGCATCATTTCCCTTCAGCTTTTCTGCTGATACCGAAACATTAGTTGCTTCAATATTGTTTTTAGTAAGACTGATTGATTGTGCATACAGATTGTTTGCGATTAGCGCAAAGCAGCATAATATAAACAAGAAGATTTTTTTCATAATGATCCTTTCCACAAAGTTATTGTTTCCTTTCAGTTACTCTCAAAGCCAGGTAAGGATTCATCGGAAGCCTGATCTTTTTTCTTTCTTTATCAAATAAACGGTAATCTTCGACACTCGCCGTCTCAAAAACATCGCTTACAGATGTAATCGTCATATTCCAGGTATCAATGATTTCAACTTTAAATTTTTTACCACTGGTTAGCCTTGAAAATGATCCATTCTTTTGAGGCAAATTAAAATCCCAGTATGTATTAATTTCTTTCCCGAAATAAATAATGTAATGCCCATCGCCCCCTGATGCCGTCTTAAAATCGCGGCTTACATCAGACATTTCCAAAGGACCCGGTGCTTCTTCCATTATTCTCCTGAGGAAGCCTGCTCTTTTCCAACTGCTGCCTTTAAACATTCCGCCTTTTGCCCAAAAGATTGTATCCGTGGCATCTTTAAACATGAATGCTTCACCATGGGTTACATACGTTCCACCGATTGCACCCATCCACATCAGGTAGGTCATTTCCTCACCACTGTATCTCCCCCACCGGCTTTGCAGGTTACCTTCGTAACCTACCTCATCATAAATAACAGGCTTTTGATAAGCATTACGAAGAATGGCTGCTGCTCCCCAGTTCATTACGGGTGCTTCGTCCTGTATACTGGCGTGTGTGTAGCAAGGCAACCAGTATTCGATATACTTAGCGGTGCTCCCATGAATAGAAGCTAAATGATGATAGGGATCTGCGGCGGCAACAGCTTTGGACAATGCAATCCAGTCATCGTGTGTTTTATACTTTACCAAATCCCACTCATTTGCGATTGACCACCAAACATTACGAAAGGAACTCAGCCTTGCGACGATATATTTTATGTACTTAAAATTGACATCCATCGACAATGAATCAAAACCCCAGCGTCCTTTATCGTAAGGATGAAAAAGAATAAGATCTGCTTCAATTCCAAGTTTATTCAATTCATCAATTTGCTTTTCGAGAACACGGAAAAATTCAGGGTTGAATGTGCTCAAATCCCAGGACTTCCTTTCTTTCCCATCCGGGCCTTTTTCCATCCCGGTTGAAACAAACGGATAAATTTCCGGTTCTTCCTTTACTAAATTGTATTCCTTGGGAAACACACACATCCGCACTTTGTTAAAGCCAGAATTTTTTAAAGATTGCAATGTGAATTGCTGGGTTTCTTGGCTCATATGATTCCATGCATAGGCAGTAGTGCCAACGGGGTAATATTGTTTACCGTCAGCATACTTAAAACTATAGATATTACTTACTCTTACAATGCCATGATTACGACCCGATGCAGGGATACACTCAAATGAACCTTTTCGATTGTTAAGTGCGTTGACGTTACTGCTGGTAACATAGGTCCATGTACCTGTTTTCTCCGGCATAAAACGTATTTTGAAAATACCATTTCCATCAAAGAAGCCATCAACCAGATAAGAAGTGTCTTTGTTGGTAAATTTCGCAGTGAGTTTTATATCATGAAAAGAGTTGCCCCTGTAAGCATGCTTCAATTCAATTTCAAACCTG
Source organism: Chitinophagaceae bacterium (assembly GCA_025450235.1). Lineage (GTDB taxonomy): Bacteria > Bacteroidota > Bacteroidia > Chitinophagales > Chitinophagaceae > VBAT01. The sequence goes on from JANWHX010000079.1 coordinate 8,344, forward strand.
TTCCACTGTTCTACCGGCTGCTGCGCCGCCAAAAAATCAGCAAATAGCATACACAACAGGCTAAGAAATAAGTTTCTTTTGAAAATTATTTGCATGGCGTTATTGTTAATGATTACGTTATTTCAACTGCCAATTTACTATTGTTATAAGGTATTGATGTCATATTTATTGATTATTAATTACTGATTATTGACCTTCTAGCAAATTCTTCAGACATTGATCTAGTACCTATAAGCAGGGAATTGACAGCCGTCAAGAAATAATTATTAATGAATAATTAATAATAATTCTTAAGTAAGATAATCCATCAAAATGCTAAAATCTACCATTATCGACGGGTAATTTATGCGTTAACTTTAGGTTTGACTAACATAAACGATGCGTGCCTGACTTAGGTTGACCTGATGACCAAAACAGGATAACTGCAATCCTACCTGCCTGAAGCGTCATAATGTCTTTACCACAA
>JANWHX010000080.1 GCA_025450235.1 Chitinophagaceae bacterium
GGTTGATTGCGGACAGCAGGAAATAAAACCAGCTCTCCTATTTTCATTGACAGATCATAATGTTCTTTTTCATACCCAAATGACCCGGCCATTCCACAACAACCGGAAGGAATTGCCTGTACCGAAAAATTCTTCGGAATGGACAATGCTTTCACGGAAGGAATAACAGAAGACAAGGCTTTTTGCTGGCAATGCCCATGCAATTTGATTGTCTTTTTTTCGCTGGTAAACAAATCAGCATTGATATTTCCTTTATCCACTTCAGCGGAAAGAAATTCTTCCAGCATAAAAACATTCCTGGATAATGCTTTCGCCTGTTCCAACTTATCATCATCAGCAAGATCGATGTATTCATCCCGGAAAGTAAGAATCGCTGAAGGTTCAATACCAACAAGCGGAGTTTCAGCCTTAATCAGCGGATACAACAGCTCAATATTCTTATTGGCGATCTGTTTTGCCTTTCTCAACAACCCTTTAGACAACCAAGCTCTACCGCTTTCTTCATGCTCCGGAATGACTACGTTGTAACCTAATTGTTCCAGCAATAAGATCGTTTTAATGCCTACTTCAGTATCATTATAGTTAGTAAATTCATCGCAAAACAGAAATACTCCCGGTCCGTCTTGATTTTGACTTTTTACTCCTGGCTTTTGCCTTCTATTATACCAGCTTTTCAAACTGGTTTTATACAACACCGGCATGCTCCGTTTTGTATTAAAGCCTGAAAATCGCTTAACTAAATTGCTGATGCCGGGTGCCGTCATAAAAAAATTGTAAAGGCCCGGAACGATCGATCCCAATTTCGCGGAGCGATTAAAGTTCGCTATCAACTTGCTTCGGAATGGTATGCCATTGGCATCATAATAGTGCTGAAGGAACTCGGCTTTCAACTTTGCCACATCCACATTGCTTGGACATTCTGATTTGCAACCTTTACAACTCAGGCAAAGATCCATGACTTCAAGAATCTCTTTATGATCAAAACGATTCAGTTTTTCTGAATGTGTAAGGAACTCCCTGAGAATATTAGCCCTCGCTCTCGTTGTATCCTTTTCATTTCTCGTGGCCATATAAGAAGGGCACATCGTACCCCCGCTCAAATGTGTCTTCCGGCAGTCACCTGAGCCATTGCATTGCTCAGCATGCTGCAATACATCCTGATTATAAAAACGAAAAACAGTTTTGAACGCAGGAGTTTCTTGCCCCGGGGTATAGCGGAGCATTGTATTCATGGATGGAGTGTCAACAATTTTGTTTGGATTAAAAATGTTCTGTGGATCCCAGGCTTTCTTAATCTCCCGCATTAATTGATAATTCTTCTCCCCCACCATCTGTTTAATAAACTCACCGCGCAATCTTCCATCTCCATGTTCCCCGCTTAGTGACCCGTTGTATTTCTTTACAAGCGTAGCGATCTCTTCCGCGATAGTCCTGAATAACTTGTTGCCCTGTTTTGTTTTCAGATTGATAATTGGCCGCAAGTGCAATTCACCTGAACCTGCATGCGCATAATGAACCGCATATAAACCATACTTTTTCAGTATCTCGTTAAATTCGCGGATGTATGCCGGAAGATCATTCACGTCTACAGCCGTATCTTCTATGACAGGAACGGCTTTGTCGTCCCCGGGTAAGTTTCCAAGTAATCCCAACCCTGCTTTGCGTAATGTCCATATTCGTTTTGTGTCGTCGCCAAACAATAAAGGAAAATGATACCCTAATCCTGCTTCTCTCATATCGTTCTCCACCATTTTTGCGATCGTTGTTATATCGCTTCTTGTTTCCCTGGTAAACTCAATCACTAATATCGCACCGGGATCACCCTGTACAAAAAAACGATTCCTGGTTTGCTCAATATTATTTTTTGTGCATTCGAGTACATAATGATCGATCAACTCGCTGGCACTGGGTTTGTATTTCAGGGCGATCAAATTGGCCCTTAAAGATTCATCAATCGAATTAAAATGAACGCAGAGCAAACCGGTTTCTTTGGGTGGTAATGGGACCACATTCAATTTCATTTCCGTGATAAAGGCTAATGTACCCTCGGAACCGGCAATCAATTGGCAGAAATTAAAGTTCTGTCCCCCGGCGGTAAATGGCGCTGTCTCCAATAAAAGATCGATCGCATAGCCTGTATTTCTTCTTTCAACCGTCTTCTTTGGAAACTCCTTCCGGATCTCCTGCTGGTTATCATAATTACTCAACAATGCCCGAACCGTCCGGTAAATATTTGCTTCTAAACTTTCACCTTCGCATTTCGCGTGAAACTCATCGAGGCCTGCCGTTTTGAATACGCTTTCTGAACCATCGCTCAGCAATACCCTTACTTCCAGTAAATGTTCTCTCGTACTTCTGTATACGATTGAATTGGACCCGCAGGAGTTATTTCCCACCATTCCACCCATCATCGCACGATTAGCGGTGGAAGTTTCCGGCCCAAAGAATACACCATGTGTTTTCAAAAACATATTCAATTCATCCCGAATTACACCAGGCTGTACCCGTACCCAATTCTCTTCCTTATTGAATTCAAGTATTTGAGTAAAATACTTTGAAATATCCACGACAATTCCACTACCTACTACCTGGCCGGCCAACGACGTTCCTGCAGTACGCGGAATTAAGGAAGTTTGATTCTGCCTGGCAAAAGCAATCAGCTTTTTGATATCCTCTTTTGTCCTGGGAACAGCAACGGCAAGCGGCATTTCACGGTAAGCTGATGCATCCGTTGCATAAAGAGTACGCGTCGTGTCGTCGCTGTAAAATTCTCCCTCTAGTGTCGCGGCTAATTGCTGTAACAATTCTTTCATTATACTAATTCATATTCTTTTTCAGCAAGCGCCGCAAAAATAAGTATTAGCTATTAGTTGCCGGCAACAATTCATATGGATAACCCAGTAAGTTCCATTTGTCCTTTAGAGCTGTTCGTACTGTCACCGAAGTCTTGAATACGGACGTTTCATTCGCCTGACCAGGATGACTACTCCATACTCTTCCCTTCTGAATCATGAGCAATAATCCCGTTTCATCGCCGATCGGCCAGAATCCCGGAGTGGTTGGTCTGTATTCCCCGATGGCCAATCCCTTTTGTAAAACATTCCCGGATGAAACCACATCATCGACAATAAACCCGATCTCACTGGCATATAAGATGTCATTGACTGAGAAATCTCCTTCAACAGAATTTTTCAGATCATGACGTGCTATATATTCAAGCAGGTTGCCGGCAGGATCTAAAAAGAAAACTGAATGTGCATTCCAATGAGCGAAGTGAACGATCTCGTTCTTTGCGCCAGCAGGGTTAGGATGAATTACCGGCCCTCTTTTTCGTTGCCAATCAAATGCCGATTGAATTTTATTTTCAGGAATGTTGAACGCAAAATGATAAAAGGGGCGGTTTGTTCTATCTTTTGTTGTTATAAAACTAATTGTCGTTTCGCCTGCACGAATAGTGAGCTCATTAGCCTTGTCAGAAATAACCGGAAACCCGATCGTGTCTGCATAGAATTTTCTCATTTCCGGCAGTGATGCTATAGTTAACAAGCGAAGTGCGGTGATCCGGGCGCCGCTTGCCTCGTTCTTTTTTGAAGCAGCGGGACTTTGTGTTGCAAATGCAGCATGAGCATTCAACAGGGTTAATATTCCTGCCGACGCTGTAATGTCAAGAAAATCGCGGCGTTTCATTTATAGAGCAAAAAAGCTAAGCAAAAGGTACACTATACTTTAATCAGAATAGGGATAAATAGTATAAATGGTTGTTACGTAAGACTCTTATCTATAATTCGATGATGGTCTGCCAAACTTCTTTTAAGACGGGAATGCCTTTTTGGAGATTTTGTTTTCGTGTTGCGAGGACCCCCTCACCCGGATAAACAATTTTCTTTGTATTGTTTATCGGGATCGAATGCTGATAGTCGTTCAATATATTTTCTATTACCCGTGTGATAGATGAAGAAAGGTTTACTTTCGAAATATCTATTGCAATGAAAACCTGTGATGCATATTCCGTCTCCTTTCCGGTGATTTGATGCGTAGCCAGCCCCCCTGATAACAAGGCTGCCAGCATATCGAGCAACAGGGACAGACCCGCACCTTTCCAAAGACCCACAGGAAGCAAGCGACCGGACTCCATGATAGCCGAAGGATCCTGCGTGAGATTTCCGTCCATGTCAAACCCACCATTTGAACTGAGCTTTTCATTTTTCATTTTTGCCAACTCCATCGCGCCAAAGGAATACTGCGACATCGCCATATCCAGTACGATGGCTTCATCATTAAATGGAATGGCTATCACCAATGGGTTATTGCCAAGTCTTTTATCTATTGCGCCCCAGGCCGGCATATTGGCGATTGTATTGGTAAAACCAACAAAGACGAAGCCTTTTTTGGCTGCCTGCCATCCATAAGTTCCTCCGCGCATCCAGTGATTGGTATTGCTCAGGCCAACACAACCGATTCCTGATTCCGCAGCTAATTGCATAGCCCGGTCAGTTGCAAAACTTGCGTTTAAAGGACCCGGCCCGAGATTACCGTCCCATTGTTCAATGTTGCCGGATCGATTTTTCAACGATGGCTCTGCCTGTGATTTTACATAGCCGCTTTGCACATATTCCACAAATTTGGCAAAGCGGTTCACCCCATGAGTGTATACTCCGTCTATACTGCTCGATGTAAAAATTTCTGCACATTGCACCGCCCGTTCTGATGTAAATCCGTTTTTCAGTAAAATTCTCCCAAGCTCAGATAACATTTCATCTCTTGAGACAGAAATAAACAGATGGCCAGAAGACATAATAAAATTTTGGAAGCTTATTGGAAATTCGCTTTCATGACACGCATCACATTACCACCAAGTATTTTTTTAATGGATTTCTTTGAATAGCCTCTTCGCATCAATTCTTCGGTGATCTTTGGATAGGTAGTAACATCATCCAGTCCCACTGGCAATGAGCTGACACCATCATAATCGGAACCGATGCCAACATAATCATCGCCAACCAGTTTTACGATATAATCTATGTGATCCACCAATTTGGCGAGAGTAGGTCTTAATGGTTCGAGTTCTGCGGAAAAACGTTGTCGCCATATATCGTTCAATTTTGCCGCGTCATAGAATTGCTGCAATGAATCCCTGATCTGCTTGCCTTTTGTTCCTTCCAGCTCGGTCATCCGCTTCGCGAAATTGCTGTCAATAAATCCTGAATAAAAATTAATACAGATAACGCCGCCATTTCCGGCTACAGCTTTTATTTGTTCATCCTTTACGTTGCGGAAAGCGGGACAAATATTCCAGACGGAGCTATGCGAAAGCAAAACCGGCTTAGTGGTCGTTGCAAGTGCATCGTAAAAAGTTTGTTCACCGGTATGAGAGAGGTCAACGATAATACCCAGCTCGTTCATCCTGCGAACGATTTGCTTTCCAAAATCGGTGAGTCCTTTTTGTTTTAAACTATCAGGATGAAGCGTTTCATCCATTGCGCTTGATGCCCAGCTTGTGCTGTTGTTCCAGGTGAGGGTCATGTAGCCAAGTCTTTGCTTAAACAATTGTTCCAGCCTGGCCAGGTCATTTTCTATCATATGCCCGCCCTCAAGGCCGATCAATGCGACTAATTTGTCCTGCCGGATTCCTTTCCTTACTTCTTTATAGCTACGTGCCATCGTTATACGATCCGGGTTTTTATGAATAAGCAAATCCAGGGAGTCGATCTCCTGCCTTGCATCTTTAAAAAAACCTTCCTTGTTACGGGGAATCTTATCCGTCCACACCGAAAAGAACTGCACATCCACACCGCCTTCTTTCCAGCGGTCCAGATCGCTATGGCCTTCTTTTATCCTGTGAGATATATCCTTTCCTTCGAGCATGGCAGAAGAAAGTATATCATTGTGGGTATCTACCAAAATGGATTTATCATGCAGGTTTTTATACGATTGAGCGCTGATCGACTGGTAAATGAACAACGACAGAATGACGAACAAAAAACGCATGATGTGAATTTTATTAAAATTAAGGACCGATGAGCAAAGTATTGCGTTTGCATTGACCATTAAATCAGGATGAAGTACAACATTGTGTCACTTCAGTTCAAATCCTTCCAGGAATTTGGTATTGAAATCACCACTGAGGAAACGTTCGTCTTTCATCAATTGCAGGTGAAACGGAATGGTTGTTTTTACACCTTCTATTACGTATTCGCTGAGTGATCGATACATGGTATCAATAGCTTCTTGCCTGGTGCGGGCAACCGTAATAAGTTTGCCGATCATCGAATCATAATAAGGTGGAATGACATAACCGGCATATGCATGGCTATCCACTCTCACTCCATGCCCGCCTGGCTGGTGCAATACGGTAATTCTTCCGGGCGAAGGACGAAAATCATTGTAGGGATCTTCAGCGTTGATGCGACATTCGATAGAATGCATTTGCGGAAAATAATCTTCACCGCTGATTTTTTCTCCCGCAGCTATTTTTATTTGTTCTTTGATCAGATCGAAGTTGATCACTTCCTCGGTAACGCAATGCTCCACCTGGATACGGGTATTCATTTCCATAAAAAAGAAATTGCGGTGCTTATCCACTAAAAACTCTACCGTACCGACACTTTCATAGTTTATCGCAGCAGCTGCTTTCTTAGCTGCCTCTCCCATCTTGTAGCGCAATTCTTCGGTCATGAATGGTGAAGGAGATTCTTCCACCAGTTTTTGATGTCGTCGCTGAATTGAACAGTCTCTCTCACTCAAATGACACACGTTTCCATATTGATCGCCCGCCACCTGGAACTCGATATGCCTCGGCTCCTCCACAAATTTCTCCATGTAGATCCCGTCATTCTTAAATGAAGCGGCCGCTTCTGCCTTTGCCGTACTGTAGGCTTTCTCCATTTCACTCTCTTCCCAGACTACCCGCATACCTTTACCACCGCCTCCGGCGGTAGCTTTAAGTATGATCGGGTAACCCATATTTTTCGCCAAAGCGTTTGCTTCATCCAAACTCTGCAATAATCCTTCTCCCCCCGGCACAACCGGAACGCCTGCCTTTATCATCGTATCTTTTGCAGTTATCTTGTCGCCCATCCCATTAATCATATCCGCAGTTGGACCAATGAACTTAATGTCATGATCATTGCAGATCTTGGCGAACCGTGCATTTTCAGCCAGGAAACCATAACCGGGATGGATCGCATCGGCATTTGTTATCTCGACGGCTGACATGATATGAGGAATATTGAGATAGGAATCGCTGCTCTGCGGCTTGCCGATACAAACGGCTTCATCGGCAAATCTTACGTGAAGACTATCGCGGTCAGCTGTGGAATAAACAGCAACCGTCTTAATTCCCATCTCACGACAGGTACGAATTACCCGTAAAGCGATTTCTCCACGATTTGCTATAAGGATCTTTTTGAACACGGAAATGAATTAAAAGTTGATGTCTAAATTCAAGTATTGAAGAGTTTTAGCTTTGAACCTGACTTCCGAAGACCCGAACATTCGTGCCGGGACCGGGAGGCAGGTTTTTATTTAGGCAGGCTCTACGAGGAACAATGCCTGATCATATTCTACTGGCGATGCGTCATCAACCAATACTTTTACAATCTTTCCTTTTACCTCGCTTTCAATTTCGTTGAATAGTTTCATGGCCTCGATAATGCAAACCACTTTGCCGGGTGTTACTTCATCACCAATTTCTACCAGGTTTGGCTTATCCGGGGAAGACCGGCGATAAAATGTTCCGATCATTGGACTTTTTATCGTTACGAGATTGGACAATGCGGGTTCGGAAGCGGCGGGTTTTTCAGCCGTGGGTGAATAGGTAGCCGGGGATTGGTGGGTGCTGGCAGGCTGAGGTGCAGCTGCATATACCGGCGTCGATTGAACAGGCGCCGAAACCACGTGCGTCACGTGTTCTTCTTTCTGTTTTATTGTAAGCCGGAAGTCTTTTTGTTCAATCGTTAGTTCTCCAATATTGGATTTGTTGACCATTTTGATCAACTCCTGAATTTGCTTGAAGTCCATGTTTTTCAATTTAACAGGCAATTTTTTTTACAAGGAAGGCAGCTAAGATAGGTAAATCAGAATCAGTATTCCCAGTATTTTTTTGGTGGAATTGAGGCAAAATTGAGCAAAATTGGCTTGAAATAAGGCAAAATAGACCGAATTCGACCGTTTTTTGAATAGAATTGAGGATTTATTCTTTCACTCTTTCCACGTATTCTCCGGTCTTCGTATTCACACGAATCAATTCACCTTCGTTTACAAATAATGGAACGCCGATGGTTCCGCCTGTTTCGACGGTAGCTTGTTTAAGAGTGCGGGTAGCAGTATCTCCCCTCAGGCCAGGTTCGCAATAAGTAACCAATAATACAATTTTATCCGGCAGTTCAGCGCCAAGAATCTGGTCATTTTCAGTATTGATCAATACGCTTACCTCCTGCCCTTCTTTCAGATACTGCGGGGCATCTATAGCAGCTTCCTGCAAGGCTACTTGTTCAAAAGTTTGAGTGTCCATGAAGTTATAACCCGTGTCGTCTTTATACAAGAATTGATAAGTACGTTTTTCGACCCTAACCGGGTAAATAGTATCACCCGAATTCCATGTTTTTTCAATTGAACGGTTGTTGTCTACTCCTTTCAATTTTGCCCAAACTTTTGCCGCTGCCCTGGCGGTTTTGTTTTCACCAAATTCCACGACAGTGTATAAACTGCCATCCAAATTGAGGACCATTCCGCGACTGATATCCGATGTATTCGCCATAAGAAAAAATTAAGAGGCGCAAAGATAAGGCAGTAACAGTTCAGCACAATGGAGAAAAATAGATAAACGCAATTTCATCCGCTGTTGCTTAAGTAAGTAATGACGGGCGCACACAATTCCTTAATTTCGTTTTCCTTATATCTTACTGTATGATGAAGGCAAGTTTTGTTTTTTCTTTTCTTCTGGTCACCGTTATTTCATCGGCGCAAAATAGCGTGGATACGACAGCCCCTTACAAACGTTTCCCGACCGTACCTCCTTTTAAATTATTACAGACAGACAGCGTTTCGTTTCTAACCAGGGATAATTTGAAAAAGCACAAGCCAGTTCTACTCATTCTTTTTAATCCTGAATGTGAACATTGTAAGCGTGAAACAGAAGAGATCATCAAACGCATTGACGATTTGAAAAAAGTGCAGATAGTAATGGCGACAATGGCCAAACACAGCCAAATGAAAGAGTTTTATGAGCAATATAGATTAGGTGAATTCAAAAACATACAAGTCGGGCGGGATTTTCAAAACCTGTTGCCATCTTTCTACAGGGTCGGCAGCCTCCCTTATCTTGCGATGTATGACAAAAAAGGGAAATTACTCTCTACTTTTGAAGGTTCGATGAATATAGAAGATCTTATTAGTGTCTTCAGCAAATAACCGGTGGCATTTGTTCTTTTGTTGGTACAATGCATGAAAACATTTAGCCTCAGCGTTTGTTATTTTGTTGTCGGGTGAGCCGCAATTTTATAGACTGTCAATGATTTAATTGCCGGATCTTTTATGGGTCTTGCCAGTTTCTTTCTCATACTATATCCGGCGAAATTGAATGGCTTTCGCGGATAATTTGATCCGTCTTACAGATGTTGCTCTGCAGTACTGATAGCAGATATTGATTGAGAAAATTATTCCCCCTGGCCGGATAAAACGATTATTGAATGAACCTTTTCTCAGCTACTTTTGATGCTAATTATTAATATTGACTCTGGCATGATTTTATAACCAATATTGTGATTATGTGTCGACTACCTATGTGCCAAAACCTTTCCCGATCAGGGCGAAATGCATTTTGCCGGCCAATCGTCGTATTATTCTTCGCTTGTGTTGCCTTTTCATCAAAAAGCCAGACAATTATAATGTTGGATTCCCCGGTTGTTCGTGGCACCACCGTCGTGTACCCTGGTCTTGAATATAAGCGAAGCGGTTACCATAATTTTTGGTGGGGGAAACATTACCGCAAGGAGTGGGCAACGGCGGTGCGGGTGAAGAACTTTTACCTCGATTCAGCAAAAGGAGGATTGACAGTTGTAAAGGAAGGCGGCAGCAGGCAATCAATGGGTTTACGATTGAAAGATAAGAGAGAAAAGGAATATGTATTGCGAAGCATCGATAAGGATTTCCGAAATGGTTTACCTGAAATGTTTCACAAAACGTTTATGGGGCATATACTGAAAGACCAGTCATCTATCGGCTATCCATTTGCCGCGATCACTATTACACCGATGATTGAGGCAACGGGAATTTATCATACCACTCCCCAGGTTGTTTTTGTACCGGAACAAGCGAGCCTTGGTGAGTTCAACAAGAAATTCGGCAACCAGTTGTATTTGTTTGAAGAAAGACCCGACGCAAACCAGGAAGATGCTGCCAATTTCGGGAACTCAAAAAATGTGATTGGCACTGATAAAGTATTTGAAAAGATCTACGAAGATAATGACAATCGTATCGATCAAAGGGCCTTTGCAAAAGCCAGGTTGTTTGATATGTTCGTCGGAGACTGGGGACGGCATGCTGATCAATGGAGATGGGCCAAATTTGAAGAAGGCGATAAAAACATCTATCGCCCCATACCCCGGGACAGGGACCAGGCATACACGCGATTTGACGGATTTCATCCCTGGGTAGCCACCAACCTTTTTGGCGGTACGCAACTTGAATCTTTTGATCACCATTTACATAATGCCAAACGATTTAATACGCCTGGCCGGCCCCTGGACAGGCAATTTACCAATGAACTTTCCAAAAAGGAATGGATCAATATCGCGAAAGAGCTACAAACAGAATTAACTGATGCCATCATCGAAAGCGGGATGCACCAGTTGCCTCCAGAGCTATTTGCGATTCGTGGTGAATTGATAATTTCCAAACTTAAATCAAGAAGAAACGACCTGGCTAAATACGCAGAGGAGTATTATAATTTCCTGTCTCACCACGTTGATCTTGCCGGATCCCAAAAGAGGGAATTTTTTGAAATAAAAAGAATAAATAAAGAAGAGACAGAAATAAATATTTATAAGATAACTAAGGATGGTGAAATAAAAAGCAAACCCTATTATTCTCGGCTGTTCAGGGACAATGAAACGAAAGAAATAAGAATTTATAGCCTGGAAAGCAGCGACATATTCAAGGTAACAGGTGATTCCAAAGCAGGTGTTAAGGTAAGGATCGTTGATCCGGAAAGAGATGACTCCCTGATACTGTCCAAAAATCATTTTAATAAATTATCAAGGGGCCAGAGATTCGAGTTTGATACGTTTCACCAAAAGAAATTTGATTTTTCTATAAGACCTCTTTTGAGTCCGCCCGATTTCAAAATTTTTGATCGCGATCCACTTGAATTATTTACAAGAACGGGACTGAGAGTTAATGCCAGTTTCCGTTATAACACTCAGCCATGGAGAAAGCCCGAATATGAGAACGAACATATTATCGGGGTAAATTATGGCTTTCTAAGAAAAGCATTCAATATCGCATATGTTGGCAGGTTAGGACGGTTTGTTGGTAAATGGGATGGTTTATTAAAAGCAAGGCTGGATATTCCGGCCATTGAAAACTTCTATGGCATAGGGAACAATACAGTCAATGCGAAAATATCTGCGCCTTATAACGCAACATCCAGCAAACGGTTTTATGGTAGCGGAGGTTTAGTCAGGAATATAGGCAGGACCCATCATACTGAATTCAGTATTTTTTATCAAAGTGTAAAGGTGGATAAGACACCTGGTCATATTCTTGCCGATGTTCCGGCCGACACAGACCAGTCCGTATTTTCTGCAAAGCAGTTTGCAGGCGTCGAAGCAGGCTATAGTTTTGACAATTCCAATAGTAATTATTACCCTACTAAAGGGATACATTTCTCAATCGGCGGAGGATATGTTCAGAATATGAAGGATATGAGTCGTGGATTTTTTAAAGCATCTTCTTCGGTGTCGCTGTATGTTCCGCTAAGTAATTCTTTCAGTTTTGCCGTACGTGCCGGTGGCGCCACTTTAACCGGTGAAGCGGATTACTATCACCTGAATACTCTTGGTGGAAATGAAAACCTGCGGGGCTACCAACGTGAAAGGTTCTTTGGAAAGAATACTTTCTATAATAATAACGAATTGCGCTGGATGACAGACACAAGGAATTATCTCTTCGCCGGAAAGATCGGCCTGTTGGCCTTTTATGATATTGGAAGAGTGTGGCAACCTGGTGAAGTTTCCAAATTATGGCACAGCGGTTATGGTGGAGGCCTGACAATAATGCCATTTGAGAGGGCAGCTCTTACCGGCACTTATGGAATATCAAAAGAGGGTTACCACATATTGTTTCAAACACAATTTTTCTTTTAACCAGACGCAAAAATCTTCAACCTCAAATCAACTTTCTTATACCTTTGCCCGCAAACCTGCCTTCCGTCCTTGCTTCGCCGTAGCTTCGCGAAGGCAAGCAGGCAGATTAATTTCTCACAAGCATAAAACTCTATTAATGAAAGTCACTGTTGTAGGTGCAGGCGCCGTGGGTGCTACCTGTGCCGATAATATAGCCCGTAAGGAACTCGTCGAGGAATTGGTATTGCTTGATATAAAAGCAGGGCTTGCCGAGGGTAAAGCCCAGGATATGATGCAAACTACCACCCTTCTTGGATTTGATACTAAGATCACCGGTTCGACCAATGATTATTCCAAAACCGCCGGCAGCGATGTAGTAGTGATCACTTCGGGCATTCCCCGCAAGCCCGGGATGACCCGTGAAGAATTGATCGGCACCAATGCCGGCATCGTTAAAGGCGTCTGCGAAAGCCTTTTGAAATATTCCCCAAATACCATCATTATCGTCATTAGTAACCCGATGGATACAATGACCTACCTCACATTGACTGCCACACGTATACCAAAAAACAGGATTATCGGAATGGGAGGTACATTGGATAGTGCCCGTTTTAAGTACCAGCTGAGCCAGCACCTTAACTGCAGCCCTGCCGATCTCAATGCTGTGGTCATAGGGGGCCATGGAGATACTACGATGATTCCTTTGATGCGTTTTGCCACCTGGAACAGTGTTCCTGTCACGAAATTCCTGAACGAGGAACAGCAAATGAAAGTCGCGGGCGATACTATGGTAGGTGGTGCTACACTCACTAAGTTGATTGGTACGTCAGCATGGTATGCTCCCGGAGCTGCGGGCGCTGCGCTGGTGGAAAGCATCGTGAGGGATGAAAAGAAATTATTTACTTGTTGCGTATCTCTTGATGGGGAGTATGGACAAAGGGATATTTGCCTTGGAGTGCCCGTGGTAATCGGGAAAAGTGGATGGGAAAAAATTATTGATTTTGGTTTAAATGCAGCAGAACAGGCGGAATTCGATAAGAGTGCCAACGCTGTAAGAAGTATGAATGATGTGCTGAAGACGTTATAAGAAATTCAATTTCGATATGAGTAGAGCCATTTCATTTTAGAAATGGCTTTTTTATTGTGCTCAGGCAGCTAATTTACGATCCATTACGTTTATTCATTATCGGGTCCATACATCTAAAACAGAACTTATGCAAAATTTCGACCTGAAAAAAACATTCATATTACTTGTATCGTCGTTGCTGATTTCTATAAGCTCGTTTACCCAGGAACCGCACCTTGTCTTAACACCGGTGATCACTGGTCTGACATCTCCTATCCAGGTGGTTAATGCAGGCGATGGTAGCAACCGCCTGTTCGTTGTACTTCAGGGAAGTTCAAATACGGGAACAATCATTGTTTATGATCAATCATATACCAAACTTGATACTTTTCTCAAGGTAACTAATATAAACGCAGGTGGTGAGGAGGGATTGCTGAGTATGGCTTTCCATCCCGAATATGGTAACAGCTCCAGCCCTTTTTTTGGCTTCTTTTATGTTTACTATACTAATAGTGGTGGTGATCTTGAAGTTGCCCGTTATAAAGTGAGCAGCAATCCGGATTCGGCGGACGAGAATTCAAAAGACACTGTCATAACCGTGCCGCATCCCTTTTTTGCGAACCACAACGGCGGCACCATACATTTTGGTTTTGATGGCTATTTATACTTGGCTACCGGAGATGGCGGCAATGGAGGCGATCCACCCAACAATGCCCAGAATCCAAACGTATTATTGGGAAAAATGATCAGGATTAATGTTAATAGTTCGTCTACGGCGCCCTTCTATAC
>JANWHX010000081.1 GCA_025450235.1 Chitinophagaceae bacterium
TCTTCCGGCCCATCTTCCGGCCCATCGGTGGGAACGGGCGGGTCAATGGCACGATTTGCGGTGGTCAATAACTTCATGTATGCGGTAGATCACCATACATTAAAATCAATTTCATTGGCCAATGCTGCTGATCCGGTGATGAACGGCAACATCAATGCAGGCTGGGATATTGAGACCATTTATCCTTTTAAGAACAAATTGTTCATCGGATCCATGAACGGGATGTTCATTTTTGATATTACTAATCCGGGTTCACCTGTATCACAGGGCAGTTTTACTCATTCCCGGGCTTGCGATCCGGTAATTGCGGATGATAATTATGCATATGTTACTTTGCGCTCCGGCACCAACTGCGGTCAGACCTCCAATGTGCTCGATATTGTCAACATACAGAATCTGCAGTCTCCGTATCTGAAGAAATCCTATCCGATGAGCGCTCCAAAAGGATTATCAAAAGATAATAACCTTCTTTTTATCTGTGATGGAACAGCCGGGGTAAAGGTCTACAACGCTGCGGACGTGATGGGTCTTCAGCTGTTAACTACGATCACGGGCATAGAGCCAACTGATGTGATCACGTATAATAACCTGGCAATTGTTGTTGCGAAGGATGGAATATACCAATACGATTACAGTAACATAAATAATATACGCTTGTTAAGTAAGATCACAGTCAATAGGTAGAGCGATGCAAAAACAATGGTTTATCATAACAGTGCTCTTCCCGATAGTAGTCTTTTCCCAGGAAAATTCAACCCGAATCCATTTACATACGATCGTGACGGTGGGCATGGCAGCGGGGGAGAGCACTGTTAAACCATTGGGTCAACTGGAAGCAGGAGTTTTTCATGACAGGATTTTTGCGGGTCTCGGCTTCGGACTCGACCAGTACAACTTTAAATCAATTCCGTTATTCGTGGACGGCAGAATGCATTTTGGAAAAGCAAGAGCTGTTTTTGTGTATGGAAACGGCGGCTATAATTTTCCCTACAGCAATAAAAACGACGATAATGATTTCTTCAAAACAACAGATCACTTCTATGGCGGCTTTTATATGGATGCGGGAATTGGTTACCGTATCCCCGTGAGCCCTTCTCACCGGGTGTTATTCAGTGCAGGGTATAGCCAGAAAAACATCGGGAACAAGATTGGGTACACCTACCCCTGTCTTACCCCTCCCTGCGATGAAACGATCTATGACTATCATTATAAACTTGGACGTATCGTTACCAAACTGAGCTGGGAGTTTGGAAAGTAAGAATCTATTCGATATAAATCCGAAATCCCAAGCTTGAAATCCGAAATAGTGTTTCATCGGGATCGGTTTTTTCGGATTTCGGATTTCTTTTTTCGAATTTATTTGGAGCTTGTTTCTTGGAGCTTAAGTTGAAACTTAAGATCTGATGAATTTTATATTGCGCTGCATTCCCTTCAATTTTGCCCTGCTTATTGCTGAATGTTTAAATAGTTTTCTAAAGGTTTCTTCCGACATAGCTTCCCATTCTTTCGTTGAAAGATCCAATACTTCGGGTATCGGGCTGAATTCAATCTCATCGGTGGGTTTGCTGAATCGGTTCCAGGGACATATATCCTGGCAGATATCACAACCAAATGCCCAATTGTGAAATTTGCCTTTCACAGCATCCGGGATCAGCATGTCTTTTAATTCGATGGTAAAGTAGGAAATGCATTTACTTCCATCCACCACCTTATGGGGCAATATAGCATCTGTCGGGCAGGCATCGATACACCGGGTGCAGGTACCACAAAGATCTTTGGCAAACTGATCATCATAGTCCAATTCGAGATCAGTGATCAGCGTAGCAATGAAAAAGAATGAACCACTTTCCCTGGTCAGCAGGTTACCATTCTTTCCTATCCATCCAAGCCCGCTTCGCTGTGCCCAGCTTCTTTCCAACACAGGCGCTGAATCAACAAATCCTCTCCCGTGCACTTCCCCTATTTCTTCATGAATGAGTTGAAGAAATCCTTTCATCTTATCCCTGATCACTTCATGATAGTCTTTTCCATAGGCATATTTCGAGATCTTCAATGCATCTTCTGTTTGTTGGCGCGCAGGGAAATAATTCTTTAATAAAGTGATGACTGACTTCGCTCCCGGGACCAATTTTGCCGGGTCTACTCTTAATTCAAAATGGTTTTCCATGTATTTCATAGCACCATGCATTCCCTTGTTCAGCCATTGCTCTAGTCGTACAGCATCATCGTCAAGTCGTTGCGCCCTGGCGATACCGCAATAGTCAAAACCCTGGCGGGAGGCCATTTGCTTGATCATCCTTGTATGTTGATGAGGGGCGCTCAGTATATTATTATTTTACGTTACGTTTCTTGGATACGGTAAAGATACAGCAGGTCAATCTGAGATTTTTTGTGTAAACTTGTTAAGTTAAACCATCACCGGCTATGAAAAGAGAATTGCTTATTTTCCTCTGCTTGTTTGCTCTTAACAAACAAGGCCTTGCACAGGAAAAACCGCCGGCTAAATTTGGAAAAGTCTCTCCCTCGGATTTTAAAACATTTTATAGTATTGACAGTAATGCAAATGCTGTCATCATTGCGGACGTAGGTTCAACAGAAATGGTGGGTAATTCGAAAGGTGGCTTTTCGCTGGAATTTAAATGCTACAGGAGAGCGCAGATCCTCGGCAAGAACGGATATGATATCGGCGACGTTTCAATCGTTCTTTATACCGATGGCGAGGGAGAGGAAGAGCTTATTAACCTGAAAGCGGTAACGTATAATATTGAGAATGGTAAAGTGTCGGAAACAAAACTGGAAAACAAGTCAGGCGTATTCAAAGACAGGCTGGATAAAAATCATGTTAGCAGGAAATTTACTTTTCCAAACATCAAAGAAGGCTCAATCATCGAGTATCAATATACGATCAAGTCCGATTTCATTTTCAACCTGCAGCCTTGGGAATTCCAGGGAGAAACTCCAAGGTTATGGAGTGAATATACTGCTGCTATACCCGAGTTCTATTATTATGTTACGTTGTCACAGGGTTACCAGCCTTTTTACATCAAAGATCAAAAAGGCCGGAGTGTACACTTTAGCCGTTCTGACACACGTAGCGCCGGTCCGAGTGAAAGGGAGGCCTTTACCGCCAGCGTAACAGACTATCGCTGGGTGATGAAAGACGTGCCGGCCCTAAAAGAAGAAAGTTTTACATCAACAATCAGGAATCATATTGCGAAGATCCAGTTTCAGTTGGCCGAGTACCGGTACCCATCCATACCTAAAAATGTTATGGGTAGCTGGACACAGACAACCGATGAACTGCTGAAGAGCGAGGATTTTGGTTTTTCGTTAAAAAAGGATAACCCCTGGCTGAGTGATGTGATGGGTATTGCCACCCGCGGAGCTGTCAATTCCCTCGAAAAAGCAAAAAACATTTATGCGTATGTCAGGGATAATATGACTTGTACTAATTACAACCGGATTGGTCTCGATCAGCCATTGAAAAATATTCTAAAGAACCGCATTGGCAACGAGGCAGAGATCAACCTGCTTCTCATTGCAATGTTCAGAAAAGCTGACTTAGAGGCGCACCCGGTGATGCTGAGCACAAGATCGCATGGTTATACTTATGAAATGTACCCTTTGCTGGAGCGGTTTAATTATGTGATTGCGCAGTTGAATATCGACAGCCATACTTATTATTTGGATGCCAGTGAGCCACACATGGGTTTTGGCAAACTTGGGTATAAGTGTTACAACGGCCACGCCAGGGTGATCAATGCAGATGCAACTCCCATTGAATTGACAGCGGATTCGTTGATAGAGAAGAAGATGACTTCTTTTTTTATCATTTCCGACAACAACGGGAACTTCTCAGGCACCGCACAAAAGACTGCAGGTTTCTATGAATCATGCCGCTTGCGCAACCGGATAAAAGAGACTGGCAAGGATCAGTTTTTAAGCGATATCAAACAAGGATTCAGTTCTGAAACTGATGTCAGCGGCTTAGTGATCGATTCACTTGATAAGTATGAAGAGCCACTATTTGTTAAGTACAATTTCGACATAAGGCAGGAAAAAGATGACATTATGTATGTCAATCCCATGTTTGGCGAAGGATATAGAGAAAACCCGTTTAAATCAGCCCAGCGATTATACCCGGTCGAGATGCCTTATACCATTGATGAAACTTACCTGTTGCAACTCCAGGTCCCGGAGGGATATGTGGTCGATGAATTGCCCAAACAGATCATGGTAAAACTGAACGAAAATGATGATGGTGTTTTTGAATACCGTTTATCGGAAGGCAACGGGACTATCTCTCTTCGGTCACGGCTGCGGATCAAGCGTTCTTATTTCCTGCCCGATGAATATAACATGCTGAGAAAGTTTTTCGATCTCGTGGTGAAAAAGCATAATGAGCAGATCGTTTTTAAGAAGAAACATTAATTTAATATGATTCGCCCCGTCCTGATTTCAACAATTCTTTTTTTATTTCCCTTTATTGGCAAGGCAGTTGATGGGGACTATGCAGTGTCAAAGATTAACACGGTGCTATTAAAAAATGCCGCCGCTGTTCTAAGACTTGGCGAAGAACGCTTTGAGATAATTTCTTACACAAAAACAAGACTATACAAGAAAAAGGCCATCACTGTATTGAATGAACAGGGCGATGGTTTTGCGGACTTCTATGAATTTTACGACAAATTGCGATCAGTAAAATCAATAAGCGGCAGGTTATATGATGCTATGGGAAGGGAGATGCGTTCGCTGAAGAGCAAAGAAATTGAGGACCTGAGCGCTGTCAGCGAAATCAGCCTGATGGAAGACAACCGCATTAAGCGTCACAATTTTTACTATAAAAATTATCCCTACACTGTCGAATATGAGGTGACCATAGAGTACAATAATACTTTTATGTTACCGGATTGGAATCCCCAGTGGCGGGAAAAGTTTGCGGTGGAAGTGAGCCTCTTTACAATTGAATGTCCTTCATGGTTTACTTTCAGATACAAAATGTTTAATTACAAAGGGGAGCCCGGTATTGTCAGCAATGGTGACAAAAAAACATTTAGGTGGCGGGCAGAAACAATACCTGCAGTGATTAAGGAGTTTGCTGCTCCTGATTTCCCGTCGATTACCACCTGTGTTTTTTTTAGTCCTGATAAGTTTGAAATAGAAGGTTACAAGGGTTCAATGAATTCATGGAAAGAACTTGGCCAATTTGAATATTTGCTGAACCAGGGAAGAGATAAATTACCTCCCCAGGTGAAACAACGGGTACATGAACTGACTGACAGGATCACCGATGCGAGAAAGAAGGTGGAAATATTATATGATTATCTTCAGAAAAATACCCGTTACGTAAGTATTCAATTAGGCCTTGGGGGTTGGCAGCCTTTTGATGCCACCTATGTTTCAACCAAAGCTTATGGTGATTGTAAAGCACTAAGCAACTTTATGTATTCGTTGCTTAAAGAAGCGAATATCAAGTCCTGCTATACCGACATATATTCCGGCGAGGGAGAAACTTTTTTCATCCCGGATTTTCCCAGTCTTCAGTTTAACCATGTCATTTTATGCGTTCCTTTACCGGGTGATACCATGTGGTTGGAGTGTACCAGCCAGACTTTGCCAGCCGGGTATCTCAGTGGGTTTACTTCGGATCGCTATGCCCTGGCTGTGGATGAGTCAGGCGGGCATCTCATAAGAACTCCGGTTTATGGCGTCAACGAGAATCTGCAGGTAAGAAAAGTAAAAGCCTCACTTGAAGATAATGGCACATTAAGGATCAGTGCAACCAACTATTATAAAGGAATTCAGCAGGACGATTTACATCGTCTCATCAATGGTCTTTCCAAAGACAAGATTAAAGGATACCTGCATAGCCTTTTTGATTTAGGCACCTATGAGATTAATAATTTTAATTACGTTCAAGATAATTCCGAATTGCCGGCGATTGAGGAGTCATTGGATATCACCGTGAACAATTACGCAACGATGACCGGCAAACGCATATTTATTGCGCCCAATGTCATAACGAGAATGCCTGCCAAACTCGCTCCCGATACCGCAAGGAAATATGATCTTGAAATTGATTTTGCTTATACTGACGTCGAGAGTGTAGAGATTGAACTTCCCAAAGGGTACGAAACGGAAACGGTGCCCCAGGATATTTCTGTTCAAAGCAAATTCGGTAAGTATGATTGCTCGGTGAAATTAAAAGATAATAAGCTCATCTATCACCGCGCCGTTGAACATTATAGCGGACATTTTCCTGCCAAAGATTATAACGAACTTGTGAAGTTTGTTGAA
>JANWHX010000082.1 GCA_025450235.1 Chitinophagaceae bacterium
CTTGGATTTTTTCAGGACAGGTTGTTTGTAAGCGCTGCTTATTATATGAACCGGAGCGATAATCAACTGATTGGTTACACGCTTCCATCACAGACAGGTTTTACAAGCGTTGTAGCCAACAGGAATGCATTAGTTGAAAACAGGGGTTGGGAATTCATGATCAATACTACTAACATCAGGACAAAGAATTTTACCTGGAAAAGTTCATTCAACATTTCGATACCACACAGCGAATTGGTGGCATATCCTAATCTTGAGACATCAAGCTTTGCCAATTCGCTTGTTATAGGATATCCTGTTACGGTACGCAAATACCTCGACTACCAGGGAGTGGATACTTCAACCGGTATTTACAAACTTAATGGGATCAACCTGACTACAGACAGAACCCAGGTACGTGACTTGGGACAGCGCCTTTATGGTGGATTGCAGAATACTTTTACTTACAAAGGATGGTCCCTTGATATCTTCTTCCATTTTGTACAACAAGACGGTTTGAGCAGTATTAACTTTGTGGCACCGGGTGGCCGTTCAAATCAGACTGTATTGGTTTTAGAGAGATGGCAGAATAAAGGAGATATTACCGATATACAGAAATTCTCTACTACCGGTGCACCTGTTACCCGATTCAGCTTTTATTCCAATTTCTCCAGTGCCAGAGTAGTGAACGCATCTTTCATTCGTTTGAAAAATGTATCACTCTCTTATCAATTCGACAAAAAACTGATCGAAAAATTTAAAGTAGAAAGTTTAAAAGTGTATTTACAGGGACAAAACCTGCTAACCTTCACTCCGTATGATTACGGGGATCCGGAAACATTATCGTATTACACTTTGCCGCTCAGAATGCTAAGCGCAGGTATACAGGTCATTTTTTAATTTAAAGACAAAAGAATAATTGTGAAATACTATACAGGCATACTTCAATATATAAAATCAAACAGCCGGTACTTTCTCCTGGTGGTGATGCTGACAACCATCTTACCATCTTGCAAGAAGTTTGTAACTGTTGAAAGTCCGCCAGGCATTCTCACCACCGAAAAAGTATTTGCAGATGATAGATCAGCAACTTCGGCAATTGTCTCTATTTATATTGATATGATGAATTATCAATTCGGAGGTGAGGGATCGTTCGTCTGTTTTTCTATGACGGCGTTGGCAGGTTTTTCGGGTAATGAATTGCAGTGGACTCAGAGCAACCTTAACGCTCCGGCTTTTCAGGAATTTACAGCCCATGATCTTACTCCTCCGAATCCGAACGTAGCATTTTTCTGGAAGGATGGGTACAATTATATTTACCGTGCAAATGCTATCCTTGAAGGCATAGCTACTTCAACAGGCATGACAGCAGATGGAAAAAAAATTGTTGAAGGAGAAGCCAAATTCATACGTGGTTTTTGTTACTTCTATCTTGTAAACCTGTTTGGTGATGTACCCCTTGTTTTGAGTACGAACTACCAGGCAAATATGAATATGGCCAGAACCCCATCGGCCATGGTTTGGGAGCAAATCCTCAATGATCTGAAAGATGCCAAACAACTGCTTCCCGCAAACTATCCAACACCTGAAAGACTTCGCCCCAATCGTGCAACAGCCGGAGCCTTGTTGGCCCGTACATACCTGTATTTAGGAAGATGGGCGGAAGCAGAAGCTGAATCGGATGCCATTATCACATCCGGTGTTTATGGAGCAAGCCTGCCCGCTCCTGACCTGGTTTTCAAAAAAGAAAGCACTGAAACCATCTGGCAATTGCAACCTGTTCGTGCCGGCATCAATACAAACGAAGCTTTTTTCTTTCTTACAACAGTAGTTGATTCAAGACCCAGTTATGAAATAACACAAAACCTATTGTCTGCTTTTGAGCCAAACGATAAGCGTAAAACACAATGGATTGGATTTAGCAGCCCTGTTGCTAATCCTACCTGGGCATTCCCTGCAAAATATAAAGCTGGAACCTCGGCTACAGTGACAGAATATTATATTGTATTCCGCCTCACCGAACAATACCTGATTCGTGCAGAGGCAAGGGCGCACCAGGGTGGAACTAAGTTGGCGCAGGCTATAACAGATCTCAATACAGTTCGCAGCCGTGCTGGTTTACCAGTCGTGAATCCTGCAGATCAAAATGCTTTTTATCTTGCTATGGAGAAAGAACGCCAGGTTGAGTTTTTTGCAGAATGGGGGCATCGCTGGCTCGATCTCAAACGTACCAATCGTGCAGAGGCAGTACTGAAATCACTATCACCTACCAATTCATGGAAACCGGGCTCAGAATTATATCCTGTTCCGGCCGATGAAATAGGCAAGAATCCATTACTGGTTCAAAACCCTGGATACTGATTGATCATGTTGATATGCTTCACGCAACTCGGCTGCGTCATAAAAAAATACATAGCCAGTTTGAGATTTAATTGCAGAAAAGACCTTTGTCAGTTGAACGTTTTTGCCGGAGAAGTTAATAGTTTGTGAATACCGCTTTGAAGAGGAAAGTATAAAAGCAACAGTTATTAAAAGGAACAAACTTAGCATGTGACCCAAGTTTATTGTGCGGACAATTTTTGTCCGCACAAATAATTGCATAAATTAGCAATGCTTGGGTGATTAAGGCTAATGGTTAATGGTATCGAATAGCTAAGCCAAACTTAAGCGCCGGCCAGAAATGTTCCACCATTTCTGGCTTTTTTACCTTCTTTAGCTCCCTCTATTGAAGCTATTTATATTTTTATAAATCTTTTTTATTCGTGTCAATTTCTTTCTTAATACTTATACGATCAACAAAAACTCTTCCTCTGCTCCCTCTTATTTTTTTTGCAACACTATCATTTTTTTTCCTTCAAGTCTGAATTGCAAATCATTTTTCTCCAGGATCTTTAACAGTTGTGACAGGTTCAGGTTCTTTTCTATTTCTCCCGCGAATTCCTTTTGAGGCATTTCACCTTCATAAGCCACATCCACATTATACCAGCGACTAACAAACTGCATAACCGTTTTTGTATCCGCTCCATCAAAATTGAAATACCCGTTTTTCCATGCTATCACTTTATCAGGATCAGCTTTGTTTATTGCGATCTCCCCATTTGCATTTAATTGAGCCTGCTGACCGGGAGTTATCAATTTTGACTCCCCTGTTTTAAGTGATATCACTTTTACACTGCCTTCAAGTAATGTAGTTTTTATTGTGCCTTCATCTGCATAAGAATTAATGTTGAAGTGGGTTCCTAAAACTTCTATTTCATTTTTTCCATCAACATCAACTTTAAATGGCATGGAAGCATTCTTCGCCACTTCAAAATATGCTTCACCTGATACTTCTACTCTTCTTTCATTTTCATTGAAAGAAACAGGAAAGCGGATAGAAGAGGCGGAATTCAACCAAACTTTGGATCCATCTGCAAGTAATAATTGATACTGCCCTCCTCTTGGCGTAGTAACCGTATTATAAAGAACTTGTGCTGGTTTTTCATTTAATGCATTATAGACAAGTTGTCCGTCGTTTAATTTCGAAATTTTTGAAGCGCCATCTTTAATAATGGTTCCGTTGGAAACACTTTCCAAATTGATATCAGAGCGATCTGAAAGAGTCAACACTGCTTTGTTACCACCAGGAAGTATGTCATTTGTTTGATGCTGATTATTTGCTACCGGCAGTTCTACCGGAGGTTGGTTGACTAAGAGATAAACTCCTGCTACAGCAAGAACAAATACAGCCGCAACTGCCAAACGGAACCAGGATCTTTTTGTAAGTGGCACAACAGGTACCGCTACATTTATTTTTTCTGAATCAAGTTTCGCTTTAATAGCATTAAAAGTTCCTGCCAAAGAATTTTCCATTTCTTCTGCGGTAAAAGATCTTATCTCTTGTTCATTTTCGAGCTCCTGGATAATTAAACTTCTGAGCACATTCTCGTTATCGTCAATATCAAACTCTTTCAATAATAATTTTAACTCCTCGGGAGAGCATTTATTTTCCAGATATTTTTTAAATAATTCCTGCATTTGATCAAGGTTTCATGAGGGTGATATATTGCTAATACGAAGCAAACGATTGCGTACTCTGCTCATTACATAATTATTTATTTAGACAGCCGCTGGCAATAAAAGGCATATAAGCAGAATGGTCATATCAATATTGTCAAATAAATATTCCCGAACAGCCTTATTTGCCTTTACAATATGATCACTGATGGTAGAAGCAGATATACCCAATTCCCGGCTTACTTCCTCATAACTTTTCCCCTCCAATTTACACAACCGAAATACCTGCTGACGCTGAGGTGAAAGCGAATTAATTGCTTTCTGTAATATTAAATTATTCTCTTTTTTAAAAAGTAACTCTTCAATGTGCTCGTAGTGTTCAGTTGCAGCAGCAAGTACCTGGGCCCGCATTCTTTTATCGCTTGCAACTTTTCGAAAAAAATCATACACCTTATTTTCAGCGATCTTGAAAAGATATGATCGAAAGGATTTATCAAGGTCAATGCTGGCACGGTTATTCCAAATTTTTATAAAAACATCCTGCACTATTTCTTGTGTAGTTGTTTCAGACTTCACCATCTTGTATATGTTTCCAAAAAGCCGGGAACTATATACTTTGTATATTTTCTCAAATGCCTGTTCATTGCCCTGCTTTAATAGCGAGAGTAATTCTCTTTCATCATGAGGAGAAATCAAGTGCACTTTGAAGGTTTGGCTTTAGTTATCTGAACACGAATTTATAGTTTCCATTTTAATAGAGCTCAAATGGCTTCTCTTATCTTTGCGCCATGCTTAAAATCGGTATCCTCGGTGGCGGCCAGTTAGGAAGAATGCTCTTACAAGCTGCAGCCAATTATCCAGTCGAAACTTATTTAATGGAAAATGACGATGAATGTCCCGCTGCTCATCTTTGCCATCATTTTACCAAAGGCGATATAAAAGATTTTGAAGCCGTTTACAATTTTGGGAAAGGCCTTGATGCAATTACCATTGAAATTGAAAACGTAAATGTTGAGGCACTTGAAAAATTAGAAACTGAAGGAGTGAAAGTTTATCCCAGGCCTTCTGTACTCCGCATCATCAAAAATAAAATTTTACAAAAGCAGTATTATCAAAAGCATAGTATCCCAACTGCAGATTTTATTTTTACTAATGGCCTGGCTGAAATGGAAGGACAAATTGGTTTTTTACCTGCTGTTCACAAACTAGGTGAAGGCGGTTATGATGGTCGCGGTGTTCAGATTTTAAAGAATAAAGATGACCTGGGAAAAGCATTTAATGCCCCAAGTGTTTTGGAAAAGCTGATCCCGATCGATAAAGAGATCGCTCAAATGGTTGC
>JANWHX010000083.1 GCA_025450235.1 Chitinophagaceae bacterium
GCCCCGCAGGAAAGCCCTGAAATGACAAGAAATAGAAATAGTTTTTTCATAAACGCTATGGTTTTGTTGTGGTACGAAGGTCGGCGTAGAAAAGTTACAGCAATCAAAAAATATTTTACCCTTAATTTTGTGGCAGTTCTAGTTTATTTCCCACAAAGCCGCCAAGCACACAAAGAATTCAACTGCAATTCTAAGACTTCGTGAACTTTGTGCCTTTGTGGGAAAACTTCAGCGTTCCCGGGGTGTTCGCCTTGCAGCAAGCAGCATGACAAGACGATCTGAGATCAAACCCGTAAACCTGATCAGGGTAATGCCTGCGCAGGGAAGGAGGTCAATTCATCCTTTCTAACAGTCCGCCACGGCGGACGGCATTTCGATCACGGATTATCGGATTAATTGGATTTCACGGATTGGTGGTTCATTCTTGATCGCGGATTAATGGATTAAATGGATTTCACTGATTGGTGGTTCATTCTTGATCGCGGATTAATGGATTAAATGGATTTCACTGATTGGTGGTTCATTCTTGATCGCGGATTAAGGGATTAAATGGATTTCACTGATTAGTGGTTCATTTTTGATCACGGATTGAAGGATTAAATGGATTTCACTGATTTCAAAGAAGTAAAAAATGAAGAGGATTGCGATAGTTCACTGTTTGTTATTGACTTGTTCAATGGTCGTAGGCCAGGAACAGTCAAAAGACAGCTTTTATGTTTTGAGCCCGGTCGAAGTTAAAGCAGTCCGGGCCGGTGAGAATGCCCCTTTTACAAAAACCAATTTATCTAAGAAAGAGATCGCTAAGGGTAATCTCGGCCAGGATATTCCCTTCCTGCTGAATCAAACCCCTTCGGTCGTCATCAATTCGGATGCAGGTAATGGGGTGGGATATACAGGCATCCGTATTCGCGGCACCGATGCAACCCGGATTAATGTGACCCTTAATGGAATTCCTTATAATGATGCGGAGAGCCAGGGGACTTTTTTTGTCGATCTTCCTGATTTCGCCTCATCGGTTAACAGTATACAAATACAACGGGGTGTGGGTACCTCTTCTAACGGAGCCGGCGCTTTTGGAGGTAGTATTAATTTTAGCACGAATGAAGTAAACAAGGATCCGTATGTTGAATTCAATAACAGTTACGGCTCTTTCAATACCTGGAAGAATACAGTAAAGGCAGGTACAGGCATAATCAGTGATCACTTTGTTACGGATCTTCGTCTTTCCCGGATCAGCAGCGACGGATATATTGACCGCGCCAAAAGTGATCTAAAGTCGTTTTATTTTTCTACTGCTTACCTGGCTAATAAAAATTCATTGCGTCTGAATATTTTTCATGGTAAAGAAAAAACCTACCAGGCATGGAATGGAGTGTCAGAGACGGATCTCAAAAACGGTAAGCGAACCAATAATTCCGCCGGTACCGAAAAACAAGGCGAGCCTTATGACAATGAAACGGATAATTACCGGCAGGATCATTACCAGCTATTCTTTGATCACCAATTTTCTGACAACCTGATTTTTAATACCGCCCTGTTCCTGGTAAAGGGAAAGGGTTATTATGAACAATACAAGGCAAATCAGCCGTATTCCACATATTCGATCCCGAATGCCGGGAACTCTGACTTCGTCCGCCAACTGTGGCTGGATAATGATTTTTACGGCAATGTTTTTTCATTTCAATACAAAAACAAAAAAACACAGGCGACGTTTGGCGGTGGTTACAACAGGTACGACGGGAATCATTTTGGAAAACTTATCTGGGCATCAAATGGTCTGCCCAGTCCGGATTATAGGTGGTATGACCTTAATGCATTAAAAACTGATTTCAATGTTTACCTGAAGCGGCAAACAAACTTTGCACCGGGCTGGTACTATTTTGCTGATGTGCAATACCGGCATGTAAATTATAATATTGAAGGTTTCAGGAACAATCCAACCCTGGTAACAAAAACTAATTATGATTTTCTCAATCCCAAACTGGGTATAACTTACGCTAAAGACAATTGGAAAGGATATTTATCCTATAGCCTGGCAAACAAAGAACCCAACCGTGATGATTTTGAATCCGGAAACAATCAGCAACCGGAACGTGAACGATTAAATGATATTGAAATGGGAATTGAAAAAACAGGCAAAGGAACTAACTGGTCGGCCACTGTGTATTACATGCAGTACAAAGACCAGCTCGTGCTAACGGGAAAGATCAACGACGTAGGTGCATATACAAGAACGAATATTCCTGAAAGTTATCGCCTTGGAATTGAATTGCAGGGAGCAGCCAGGATGAATTCGTGGTTGAACGGATCTGCGAATGTTTCCATAAGCAGAAATAAGCTGTCCGCATTTACCGAATACCTCGATGATTATGACGTGGGGGGACAAAAAGTAAATCAATACAATAAAACCGATATTGCTTTTTCACCTGCTGTCGTAGGAGGGGCAACCATCAATTTCATACCCGTTCAAAATTTTGAGTTGAGTTTATTGAGTAAGTATGTGGGAAAACAGTACCTGGACAATACACAAAATGAGAACCGGACATTAAATGCTTTTTATGTGCAGGATCTGAGAGTTATTTATACAATAAAATCAAAACCAAAGCTGGCCGGCCGGCACCCGGAACTAAACATTACCGGCCAGGTGAATAACCTGTTCAATAAAAAATATGAGCCTAACGGCTATACTTTCAGCTATATATACGGAGGTGATACGGTGACGGAGAATTTCTATTTCCCAATGGCAGGGATTAATTTTATGATTGGAGTGAATATAAAATTATAGTCGCGAGTTATTACTCGTTAGTCCTTAGTCGTTAGTGGGAAATCTAAGTCAGTTAGTGCGGAGCATCAACCTTTTTGAAATGCCAGCAGATTATCTTCAAACCAGTAAGACTATTAAATTCTTACCTACACTCCTGGCCGACTTCAGACTCCTGACTATTGACTACCGACTCACTACTCCTGACTCCTGACTACCGACTATTTCCAACCTTCTCCTGCCAGGCTACCATTCCACCCGTCAGATTTTTTGTATTCTTAAAACCAAAAGTATCCAGCATCAAACAGGCCTGGCCGCTGCGATTGCCACTGCGGCAATAAAGAATTACTTCTTCTTCCTTCAAATCTTCGATATCATCTACCTGCATCATTTGAATATGACCGAGTGGAAGCAGTCTTCCCCCGATGTTGAAGTCGGCATTCTCCGTCGGTTCACGTACATCAATTAAGTTGATCTTTTCTCCCGCATCCATGCGGCGTTTCAATTCGTCTACAGAAATATTTTGCATAGTAATTAATGTTCCTCTAAAGGTACGCTAAGACTGTCTGTTACCGGTTTGTCAATCTGAAGCCAAACATCGATCGTCTGCCCCGTGCGTATATATTGCAGCTTTTTTTCCTCATCAAATCTTTCGGGATTCTGCTTATAAATAAATGCAAGACATGTATCAATAATACCCGGGGCGATAGGTGGTCCCATAACCAGTCCCCTTGATTCGATGAGTGCCCTGGCGGCACAATACGTCATACCAATTAAACTGGGGACGATGAATTTTTCATTGCCGACACCGGTTCCCAACACGAAAGAAATAGAACTTCCCATTCGAATTTTTGTTCCCGCCCGGATGATATCTCCCTTGAAACGCTGTTCAAGCACCGAATTCCTCGCGAAATCGGCTTTATATGTTGTATCTCCCACCCGCAGACCCATGTTAGCCAGTTCCATCTCGGCACTGCGAAAGCTAAACCCAACAAGATTTGGCATTTCAACCATTGGTGGTACTGCCCTGTTTATCGTCAGGTAAACAGTGCGGTTAACCTTTACTACTTCTCCATCTTCAGGCACTTGCCGGAGGACCCGCATGGGAGGCGCGGTGTCCACATATATGGAGTCCTGTATTTCGACTTCGAAACCTGCTTTGTCCAATATGGACTCGGCCTCAGACAGAGATTTGCCTGCGACAGATGGAACTGTTTTCGCCTCGTTATGATGGGTGATCCAGTTCAATGAAAAAACAAAAATGAAAAACACGACCAGGGCCAGCAGTAATCCTATAAGAAGATTCAGCCATAACGGTCGGTGTGTAATGAATTTGAGCATGCTTCAGTTTCGGGTTAAAAACATTCTTCAACCAATTTAGTGTAAAATTCTTTCAGGCTCCAGCCCATGGCCCTCACCTGTTGTGGTATGATGCTGGCTTCACTTTGCCCGGGAATCGTGTTTACCTCCAGCATAAACGGTTTTCCTGCTGCTTCATTGTAAATAAAATCAATCCTGACTACGCCACGGCAATTAAAGACAGAATAAATTTTGCGGGCCGCATCCCTGATTTTGTCAGCAACAACTTCCTCTATCTCCGCGGGCGTGGTCTCAGATGATTTCCCCTGGTATTTGGCTTCGAAATCAAAAAAATCTTTGTCATCATGGGCTCTTACTTCCGTCAAAGGTAGCACGATGATATTTCCTTTCGATCTAAAGACTCCGGCGGTAAACTCTCTTCCCTTGATCATTTCTTCCACTAACACCTGGTCGTCTTCTTTAAAAGCTTTTTCTATCGCAACGCCCAGTTCATCCGACGGATCACCCACTTTTGACATCCCGATACTGGAACCACCATTATTAGGTTTGATAAAAACAGGGAATTTTAAATTTCTCACGATTTCATCCGGGCTCATAAGATTATTCTTTATCAATATAACAGACTTTGCTACATTGATGCCGGACATAGCGGCAATAGCCACTGCAAAACGTTTATTGAATGTAATGGCCGAAGTAGCGGCATCGCAACCCGTATAGGGGATCTTTAGCAGGTCGAAATACCCCTGCAATTTACCATCTTCACCCGGGGTGCCATGCATTCCAATGAATACCGCGTCGAAAATGATTTTTTTATTTCCCTCCTGGATGGAGAAATCATCCTTATTTACTTCTATTTTTTTCCCATCATTTGATTCATAGAACCAGCCTCCGGGATTGATGTCGATCTTATAAACGTTGAATTTTTCGGAATCCAGATTGTTGCCGATAGTGATTGCGCTTTTATAGGATATGACAGCTTCGCCTGAAAAACCGCCGGTAACCAGGGCGATGGTCTTCTTCATGTATTGAATTTGTGGTTTTGTCTGCGCAAATATTGAAGAAAAACGCCGTAGGAAGAAATTTCAAATGCTAAAAATGAGATATTTCCTGTAAAGTCCACAAGTCAGAAAGACTGGAAGTCCGGAAGAAATTCACCAGAATTGCGAAAAGCCATTCGCTTCTTAAGTCTCGCATTGCTGACCGACCAACTTACGGACTTTCGGACTTCTTCGAAAATAATAAAGGTGAAGGCCGTTTCTCCTTCACCTTTTTACGACGGGAAATATCACCCGCCAAAAGTGAGCAGCAAAAGCTGCTATGTTTATTTACTTGTAAGGTAAAGACAATTTTGAAAAAACGATAGCTAATGAGGCCATAGTTATGCACAGTGACAAAAAACTCCGGTGCATAAAAAAACTATTGTTACTATAAATGTAATTTTTCTTTTTTGGCCAACAATTCCTCAACGGTCTCTTTGTACATTTCATCCGGAACGCAACAGTCAACAGGACATACCGAAGCGCATTGCGGTTCTTCATGAAAGCCCTGGCATTCGGTACATTTATTGGGAGTGATATAATAAATATCGGTGCTGAGCGGAGAATTCTTTTGATCTGCATCTACCACGGTGCCGTCCATCAGAGTACTGGGGCCTTTTACAGTTGTGCCATCAGACATGGCCCATTCCACCCCCCCTTCATAAATGGCATTATTCGGGCATTCCGGTTCGCATGCCCCGCAGTTGATACATTCTTCAGTGATCTTAATAGCCATATTTTACAATTAATAGATTAA
>JANWHX010000084.1 GCA_025450235.1 Chitinophagaceae bacterium
GGCTTAACGGACAAGGACAAAGGCGGCGGCGGTTACGGCGCTCTTGAACACAACTACTCATCTCTGTACTACCTGCCTGAAATTGCTTTCGAACCGCGCCTCAAATCAATGGTCAATGAAGTCTCCAGTCATGAATTCTTACATATTCTCACCCCGCTTAACCTGCATAGCGAAATGATCGAATACTTTGATTTTGTCAATCCGAAGATGTCGAAACATTTATGGCTGTATGAAGGTGTCACAGAATATTTTGCAAACCTTGTGCAGGTTAGAAGCGGATTGATTTCCGAGAAAGAATTTTTTAAAAACATGCGGGATAAAATCAATGAGGCGGAAAAGTTTGGCGATTTTTCCATGACTGTAATGAGTGAGAATGTCCTGGAAGGCAAATACAAAGACAAATACGGGAGTGTATATAATCGCGGCGCACTGATCGGCTTAATGCTGGATATATTTATCCGTGAAAAAACAAATAATGAAAAGGACCTTAAAGCGGTGATCACGGACCTCGCAAACAAATACGGAGCGGGCAAACCATTTAAAGACGATGAGTTTCTTGCGGAATTTGTGCAGGCCTCACACCCCGAAGTGAAAGTTTTTATTGAAAGCTACATTGACGGTGCAGAACCGCTGCCTTTCGGAGCCTATTTCAACAAGCTCGGTTATGACTACAGTCCACTAAAAAAGATCGATATCTATTTTGCAGGCAATATGGGATTAAAATATGACGACGTCAACAACGCATTTGTTTTCATCGATGTTGAAAAAAATAATTCATTGGGCATTAAGGAAGGTGATTTCTTTCTCGCGGTAGAGAAAATACCAGTCACCCAAGATAACCTGGATGAACTGTGGGAGAAATACTTTCAACGCAATAGTACCTATACACATCTTACTGTTAAGATCAGGCGCAAGGGTGAAGAACAAGAACTGGACGGTCAGCTGTTCAAAGGTTACGTGGAGGCGAAAAATTATGTTGGCCCGTCTCCAAATCCTTCATCCCAGCAAACAAACACACTCAGCAATCTGATTAAAAAATAGCTTATACACGAAAGCCGATTTTTTAGCTTTGCAGCAAATAGAAGAAAGCAGATGTTGAATTAACCTGTTTTTCTTGTGTTTATTCGGGCAAACCAGCTCAGCAAGCAAAAAGATTGTATTCGTTGCGTAAAAAAACAGTAAATTTCTCTTCGAACAAAGCCCACATGCCACAATCCCGCCAGCTCGCCGTCGTTATGTTTACCGATATCATGGGATATACCGCCCTGATGCATAAAGATGAGACGCTGGCCCTTACTAAACTGAACAGGTTCAAACATCAATTGAAGGTGAGGGTGAGCGAATTCCGCGGCAAGATCATTCAGTATTATGGGGATGGTTGCCTTGTTATTTTTACCAACTCTGCCGATGCCGTCAACTGTGCAAGATTATTGCAGGAAGATTTTCGTGTGGAGCCGATAGTGCCTGTTCGCGTCGGCATTCATCTCGGCGATATATTGATCAGCGATGGAAATATATTCGGCGATTGTGTCAATATCACGTCCCGAATCGAAAGTATTGGCGTTCCCGGTTCTGTATTGGTTTCAGAGTCTATAAAGAATCAAC
The DNA here is from genome assembly GCA_025450235.1 of Chitinophagaceae bacterium. Taxonomy (GTDB): domain Bacteria; phylum Bacteroidota; class Bacteroidia; order Chitinophagales; family Chitinophagaceae; genus VBAT01. The sequence continues at coordinate 1,606 of JANWHX010000084.1, forward strand.
TGCAAAACAAACAGGGATTTAAGCTCGTCTCCCTTGGTAATTTTGAATTCAAGAATGTGACCGAGCCCATGGAGATATTTGCCTTAACCAACAGTGGTTTTCCTGTTCCGCACCATGAGGATGGGAATGGGAAGTTCAAAGAACAAAAAGTTATCAAGACCATTGCCGTATTGCCATTTGTCAACATGAGCAATGACAGCGAACAGGAATATTTTGGTGATGGTATCGCCGAAGAAATCATTAACTCACTTGCACATCTCCAGGATCTGAAGGTGGCAGGCCGCACTTCCTCTTTTCAATTCAAGGGTAAAACGGCAGACCTCCGTGAAGTGGGCGAAAAACTTAAGGTCCGGAACGTGCTTGAAGGCAGCGTCCGGAAGCAGGGGAACCGGCTGCGGATAACTGTCCAGCTGATCAATGTCGAAGATGGATATCACCTTTGGTCGGAAAGATATGATCGCGAGATCGATGACCTTTTTGCCATCCAGGACGATATTGCTTTATCTATTACTGAAAAATTAAAGCTGACATTACTTCAAAAAGACCGGGATCTCATTACGAAAACGTATACCGAAAACAGGGAAGCATACGAACTTTATTTAAAAGCAAGATTTTATATAGCGAGGCGGGGAACTTCTATTGTAACAAGCATGGAGTATTTCCAGCGCGCCATTGACCTGGATCCCAAGTTTGCTCTGGCTTATGCAGCGTATGCTGACGCAAATTTATTGGTGGCAACATACGGGCTGGCCCATCCAAAGCCGGTAATGATGCGTGCAAAACAATTAGCCGATAAAGCCATACAGCTCGATCCTTCGTTGTCTGAACCGTATTGTTCCCTTGGATATTATTATGCCTGCTATGAATGGAACTGGCCGGAAGCAAAAAAGAATTTTCTACGGTCAATTGAATTGAATCCTGATTTTGCAGAAGCTCATTACCGGTACAGCTGGAACTACCTGGCTTGTGTAGAAGGAAAATTTGACGAAGCCGAAAAGCATGGCGCTGCTGCAATAAAACTCGAACCGCTTAGTTCGATTTGCTATGCTAATTATTCACTTAGTCTTAGCACCGGACGCAAATTCAACGAAGCGATCGCCGCATGCAAAACAGGAATCGAATTAGATGCCAATTCATTTTTGTGTCATTTGAACCTGGGAAGTGTTTATACTGCAATGGGACGATATGAAGAAGCAATATCATCTTTTGAATCAGCCATGAGACTTTCAAACAAGCATCACTTTACTGTTAATGCTCTTATTATGACCTATTGCATGACGGGATACGTGGATAAAGCCCGTGAGCTGATGAATGAATTAAAAGAAAAATCGCTAACGCAGTACATTGGCAATACCTTCACGGCATTTTCAGCTGCTTATCTCGACGGGCTTGATGAAGCTTTCAATTACCTTGAAAAAGCATATACGGATCACGATCCGATCATATTGATGTTGAAATATCAGCCATTGGTTCCTCCTATACTTAAAGAAGATCCGAGGTTTCAACAATTCCTGGATAAGGTTGGGTTTCCGTAAATCTGTGAAATTTTTTAAAGGTCACTGCCGAAACCCGGCTAAACTAATTTATTTATCTTTTAAGATAGCCTCTCCTTTTGTAAGCCAGGAAAATCCGAAAGCCCAGAGGGCGACTGTTTCCAAAACAAAGATCGGATGGTAATCTTTCAAAGCAGTGCGCAGGCTTCTTACATTAAAATATACAAGCAGTAAAAGGATACATAAAAGAATAGCATAGCCGCAGCATTTATAGATCTTGTTACGCATCAGTTTTCTTCGCGTAGGATGAGGGGACTTAATGGTAAAAAGAAAAAGACAGAAATAAGCCAGCACAAGAAAAAATGAAGCTGCAGAAATATCATGGATCGTGCTTATCCATGATTCGCTGTTTCTATGCAGGAAATTACAGGCGGAAGAAGCATCAGGGCCACCGGTCGGAAAGAAGGCGATACCAAGTGAAAATAAGCTCGCCAATTTCCCCGCAATCATATCTTTTTTTTCATAACCCCGGTAAGAAAACAAGAACATGCCAACAATGCAAAGAGAACCTACCAGGACGTTACCCAGCTTTGTATAGTAATAATCGCTGATGGAAGGTTGGATTGTATTACATGTCTTGACAAACAACATTCCTACCACCAATATAACGGGCAATGCCATACCTATGATGCCCACTCCTCTTCGCAATGCGAGATACGAAATAACAAGATGCTGATTGGTATTATCCTGGCGGGCAGTGTTCTTTTTCATAAGATTTAGTTTTGGTTCTTTAAAGCTAGCGATTATTTTTTCAGCTAATGACAGATCTAACTCATGGGAGGAACTCATAGATTTACTCTGAGCGACGAGTCCCTCGTTGTACTGTCTGTAAATTGAGGATTGGCCTGTGATGATGAGGAGACTCGTCGCGAAAGCAAGCAGGGAATGAAAAGATCTCATCCCCTGCCGCTATATTTTTTAACAAAACATCAATTCTTTCCTGCAATAGATTCTTCAGCCCAACGGCAAACTATTTGGAGGAGGGTTTTTTTGGCAACCTTATTTTCAAGACCGTTTGATAGTAGGCGCAAACGGGTCTCATCAGGCATATCTCGCACATTGGTTTGGGCCGGCAAATTTCCCTTCCATGAAAGGACATCGCCATGCCTGCATCCCATTGCTTTCGCGGAAGTGTCTCCATGATTAGCTTTTCAATTTTTTTTGGATCTGTTCCTGAAGCTATACCTAGTCTTGGGGCTACCCTTACTACATGCAGGTCAACGATCACTCCTTCAGCAGGTTTTCCTGATTCTCTCAATATTACACAGGCAGACTTTCTGCCTATGCCCGGCAATTCAACGAGGTCGTCTAAGGTAAGCGGGATGTTCTTATCGGTTTTTATTTTTTGAGACATTTCAATCAGCCAATTGGCCTTGTTTGCAAAATTTCTCACCTTGCTGATCAAAGGAAACAATGTTTCCCGAGTCGCTCCCGACAATGCCTTCATGTCAGGAAAAGCCTTGAACAGATCGGGAGCAACCCGGTTGATATTCTTATCGGAGTCCCGCGCAGACAGGATTACCATTACAATCAGCTGGTAAATATTTTTATACTCAAGCGGATGTTTTGTGTTTTTATATTTTTTAAGTAGCGGCTTAATGGCTTCAGGCCAGGTGACTTTTGACGTCATCAGGAATTCTTTAGGCGATAAATCTACAATAAAACAATAATTCTTACACAACGAGCGGTTTGAATCTCCTCCTACGCCGTTTACACCTTCCGGAACCTTACTAAAAAAAAGTTTTGTTCAACCGTTCTCTTTGCCTACCTTATCATTTAAATTAAATGCTATGAGAAAAATAATTTCGCTGGTTGTTCTCTTTCAACTCGCGTTCATCTTTGTTCTGCCTTTCAAAAGTTTTTCGCAATCGCTGACAACGGCAGATATCAAGGCCCAAATGGTAAAGGATTGGGAACGGGCAAAAGCTTATACCGTTGAATATTTAAATACGATGCCTGCTGATAAATATTCGGTCAGGGCGGTGGACAGCATCCGGAGTTTTGCGCAGCAAATGCTGCATCTTGCCTCGGGGAATGTTTTCTTAATGTCAAGTGCGACCGGTGACAAACCATTGGCATGGATAATGTCAGATCCCGAACATAGGGCATCTTCTCAAAGTAAAGACTCTGTCATGTACTATGTGACCACCAGCTATGATTACTGCTCGAACCAGGTTAAGAATTCCGACGCGAGTAAATGGGGAGAGAACACAAAATTGTTCAACAGGTTTGAGCAAACAAGATTTGCCCTGATGAATAAGACCTTCGAGCACCAGGGGCATCATCGCGGTCAGACCACTATTTATATCCGTCTGCAGGGAATTAAACCGCCGGAAGAAAAATTGTTTTAAGATTCTAAGACAGAGATACTGAACAGGGCCGGTCAAAATCAACCGGCTCTTTCATTTGAAAGAATTTATACCGGTATAGATTCTTTCTTTTTGAAGAAGTAGTTTAATAAAAGAACGATCGTGCCAGCTACAATTGAAAGATCTGCCAGGTTGAAAATGCCGGTTTGAAAAATTCCAAACTTGATGTGGAGAAAATCGGTAACAGACCCGTAAACAATTCTGTCGAATACATTTCCAATGCCGCCGCCAACAATAAAGCAAAGCCCGACCAGCATGGGTTTTGAGAGGCTGCGTTTTGTAATTATATAATAAAAAACAAATGCCAGAATTACCAGGGGTAGCAAGGAAAGGAGAACACTCTTAGCTGTTGAGGGTAATGTATCACCCAGGCTGAGAAAAGCGCCGGGATTCTCTGCGCGGGTTACCGTAAGGTGATCATTCAAAACTGATATCGTCTCATACGGCCCTATGTTTTTCCTTATGATTTTTTTTGATACCTGGTCGCAGCCTATATTTCCAATAATCAGAATAAGGATCAGGACGATCCTTAAAATTCCCTTGGTATCCATGTATTTTTTCAAACCGGTCTTCATCTTGCTTCTAAGTTACACCGTTTAAAGTGTTATTCTTCGTAATTTTAAAATGATCGGGGCGGCTTTACTAAAATGAAACAGTACTTCCACGAACCTTCAATAAGTCATAAATGCAGAATTGTCCGCCATTTTCGAAATACGACCGGCAATAAATAATTAGTGGCAGTTTGTCAACGAAACTTTACTGGCAAAAATCTTATCAACGCCATCTAATGGCTGACAGCCCGCACCCTTTAATACGAGAGCTGCGGCGACGCAGGCATCTTCCGTTGTGACTTCAGCCCATGAAGGAATTGTCCATAGGGGATGATTGCTCGGGCTATTCGGATTTATCCCGGCATTTCCACTTACATTACCTGAAAGATATCCTCTTGCATTGGTACTATCGTGATCGAATTCAATAGGATTATCACTCATCACGCCGGTAGTCTGGTAAAAATTATTGATAAAGTTTGCCGTTCCGCCGTAATCAACAGCGCTGCCATATCCATATCCCGTACCATCATTTGCTCCCCAGTTCCAGACAATGTTACATCTGAAGTCTACCATCATATCAGTGGTGTTGATATTGTCAACACAATGGATCAACGGATTTCTCTCTCCCACTCCTGCCGGACTCCTGCTATTAAAAAGATTGTGATGAATACTTATATTCCTTGTCCCGTTATATGCGATAAGCATTGCACCGGCCCAGGTTAATTTTCCGGAACCGATAATACTGTATTGAACGGTGATATCATGTGCGCCGGCCGTAATATCAAAATTCCCGTCACTACCACCCGATACCGAAATATGATCAAAGATCATATTGTAGCCATTTACGACATTGATGCAATCGTTGCCTGCGTTTCTTACGCGAATGCTTTTGACAATAATATCATGACAACCGTCCTGGAACGATAAACAATTTGAACCGTTCGTATTGTCCAGCGTTATGCCAGGCGAAGGGGCTGAACTGCCGTCAATAGTCAGGTTGGAAATGGCGAATTCATTGGAACTATCCCATTCAAAGTCGTTAATAGTACCGGCTACATCAAATACAATAATGCGATCACTGCCCATTGCATTATATAATGATCCGGGACCGGCAGGATCAAGATTTGTGACGTGCACGATTGCCTTACCCGTGCCTCCTGTGGTTATTGAACCAAAGCCTTCGGGTTTGTTTGGTTGTGACTTTTGATTCTGAATATCCGGATTTCTTGAGCATGAAAAGAAAAGCAAAAAGATGAACAGAAGGGCAAGTATTTTCCTTCGCTTAAGCATCAGGTGGTGGCATTTTGATGTGAATAACGTTATATAAGTAAAATAATTGCTTACTTCAGTAGTTCTTTGAAAACCAGTGACTAAGTTTCGTTGTAAGTATCCTGTAAAGAAGAAAATCTTTGAGAAAGCAGTTGATTTTTGAAATAGTCTGCTGAACAGGTGCTTAATCCGGGAAGGCTGGATCTCCCCGCTATCCGGTCGTACTTTTTTTATTTCTTACTTTCCTCCCTATTTTCACCGCATGCGGTCAGAAATTCAGAAATTATTGAAGTGCATCGAGCTCGAAGAGAAAGAACAGCTTCAGCGTTACCGTCTGGATCAGCAGCATAGTTTAAAGCAATTGAAGGCTGAAGGACTGGCATTACATCCCATTATCGTTACAAGAAAAAATTTTGGTTACGCGGATTACCCCGAGATCAGTTTCAAATTAAGCTTTCCACCCGAAGCAAATATGTTTAGAGATGGCTCTCCTGTTGAATGTTTTATTACGGGTGAAGAGCCGGTTAAAGGAGTATTGATAAGCCTGGACGGAAAGAATGGTGAGTTTCGTTTGTTTGCTCCTGATTTTCCCGATTGGATAGAAGACGATGGTGTAGGGATTAAGTTAGCTCCTGATACCAGGACAACTACCATAATGAAAAAAGTCTTGAATGAGCTGGAGAACAATAAGTCTTTACTAAAATTATTTGAGGAATTACATGGAAGCAAGTCGACAGTGGCTGTTCAAAACGCAACAAAAAATGTTTCACTTTCTTTTCGCAATCATAAACTAAATGAAAGCCAGCAGTTGGCCGTGACAGCAATTACTAACAACCAACAGGTCACAATTATCCATGGGCCGCCGGGAACCGGCAAGACAACTACTTTGATAGAGGCGATCATTCAATTGATCAACAAGGGCGAAAAATTGTTAGTATCAGCACCCAGTAATACAGCTGTTGACAATATTGCCAGAGGCTTGATTCAACAGGGGGTGAAGCTTTTAAGAGTCGGGAATGTCAGCAAAGTAGATGAAACGATATTTTCGCACACCCCTGAAGGCAGGCTCGCAAACAGCAAGCAACAAAAAGAAATAAAACAGCTAAAGATAAGAGCCGAAGAATTCCGTAAAATGGCATTGAAATATAAGCGGAGTTTTGGCAAAGCGGAAAGGGAGCAACGTAACCTTCTTTTTAAGGAAGTAAAGAACATACGAGTTGAAATAAAGAAGCTGCAAGCTTACAACGAAGAGAAATTATACCAGGAAGCTGAAGTAATTGCTGGTACCCCGATTGGATTGTATGACGCAGATATCGATCATTTAAAGTTCGGAACACTTGTAATAGATGAAGCGGGTCAATGTATCGAGCCTTTGGCCTGGTGCATTTTTCCAAAGGTAGAAAAAATAGTGCTAGCTGGTGATCACTGGCAGCTCCCTCCCACTGTTTTAAGTAATGAAGCGGCTGTACTGGGCTTTAATCGTTCGATATTAGAAGTGGCGATTGCAACCGTGCCTGACGTATTTCTTCTAAACACTCAATACCGCATGCGTGAAGTGATAGCGGGTTTCAGCAGTAATTATTTTTACGGCGGTCTCCTGTTAACAGCTTCACATCTGTATAATACCGGTGTGCATCTTACATTTATTGATACAGCCGGCTCGGGTTATAACGAATCGCATGGCCCGGATGGCATCAGTTTGCAGAATGAAGGCGAGTTGCGGATCGTTCAAAAAATTCTTGAGACCGAATCATTAGATCCATTAAGAACAGCGTTTATCTCTCCTTACTCAGGCCAGGCAACGGTGGCGAAAGAAATTTTACCCAGGCAACTCCGGGTAAGCACTATTGATAGTTTCCAGGGCCAGGAGCAGGAAACGATTATTGTATCGTTGGTCCGGAGTAACGATGATGGCGATATTGGTTTCCTGAAAGACTACCGGAGGATGAATGTAGCGATCACAAGGGCCAAGGAACAGCTTTTTGTCATAGGCGATAGTGCTACGATCGGCGCCGATCTGTTTTACAATTCGTTTTTGACCTACATCGAGCAGCAGGGTACCTACCGGACGGTGTGGGAACTTGAGATGTAGAAAGATAAAGTGATATCAGGAACAGCCAATTTATTCATCCTGGTCTTTTATATTTCGCCTAATTTTATACAATAGATTTCAATTGTATGACCAAACGATTTTTAAAATCTGCTATCATTCTTCTTATTATGAGCGGGACCTTCTTATCCTGCAAATCGCAGCCATATAAGGATGATACGCAAGGTACGCCTCCACGAAAAGATTTGGCAGGAATGGCCGCTGCGGCCAGCGAATTTTTGCAAATACTCACGACAAAGCAAAAAAACACGATCCAGTTTGACATGGATGACAATGAGCGATACAACTGGCATTATGTTCCTAAAAGCAGAAAAGGCCTTGCAGTAAAAGACTTGTCCGATATTCAACGGGAATCTGCAATGAAGTTATTGCGCACCGCTCTAAGTGACTCAGGGTTTGCAAAAACAACTGCGATCATGCAACTGGAAGGGATATTGAGGGAAGTGGAAGGACGGTCACCCGATGATACTCATCGTGATCCGGTCAAGTATTATTTCTCAATTTTCGGCGATCCTGTAGCGGATTCAATCTGGGGATGGAGACTGGAGGGGCATCATGTTTCATTTAATTTTTCCGCCAGGAACAATGACCTGGTATCAGGTACACCCAGCTTTTTGGGAACAAACCCTGCTGTTGTTTTATCAGGTCCTGAAAAAGGGAAATACATCCTGAAAAACGAAACTGAACTCGGCGTTGCTTTATTACATTCATTAGATGCGAGCCAGGCCAGGAAAACAATCATTAGCGAAGAAGCCCCATCGGAGATTATTACGGGGGCGGACCGTAAAGCAATTATCGAGCATCCGGAAGGAATACTTTACAGTGAATTAAATAATTCACAGCAAAAGATGTTTATTGAATTACTCAGCATTTATATCCACCGTTATACCCGGTTATTTGCGTTGGTCATGATGAAGGAGATCGAAGCTGCAGGTTTAAATAAACTGCGGTTTGCCTGGGCTGGAGAGAAACAACCGGGAATTGGTCATCCCCATTACTATCGTATCCAGGGTCCAACGATCATTATTGAATACGACAACACACAAAACAACGCGAATCATATCCATACTGTTATCCGGGATCTGAAAAATGATTTTGGCGGGGATGAATTATTGAAGCATTATAAGAAAGACAAGCATTAAGATTCCCTTTTATCAAGAAACTAATTCCATACGTGTAGCAGGATATTGAAATCAGTAGAAATTGGCCGACGTTTGGTCAAAACCAGGTGTATGAAAATGTCTCCCCTCTTTTTAATCCTGTTTTTTCTTGCCTCCTGCCACGCAACCGGTAAAGAAAGATCATTTACCGGAAGCACGCCGGCCGACCCGGTTATCAGATCATTTCTCGGGATACCGCAGGGAGACTCAATTGATTTTATCCGGTGGCAATTATTCATCAGCGATGGTCAATATCATCTTCATGCCAATTATGGAATTGGAAAGGCAAACACGAATGGTTTCATCAATGATGGGATCAAGATTGAACTAAGCGGCACGTTGAAAAAAGAAGAAAAGTATTATAGTCTCCAAAACGGTAGTAAAATCTTACGAATGCTGGAATTCAATGAAGATCTTCTTCATTTCGTAAATAATGATAACAGTTTGCTGGTGGGCAACGATGGATGGAGTTATATGCTTAACAATATGATACCGTCAGCCGGCGATGATGGAGCCGTGATTGCTCAACCAGCCCGGCTGAAAGATTCGATGGCTTTTGAAGGGCGCACTCCCTGTAAAGTGCCCGGCGTGATTGCTGCAGGTAAAGAATGCTACAAATTAAAATGGTATGTGGTTCTCTACGCCGATGCAGGAAAAAATCAACCGGCCGGTTTTAAAATACTTGGCACGCGGTGGCGTAAGGAGGGTGGGATAACAGGAACGTGGAAAATCGCAAAAGGAAAGAATGACCGGATCATTTACCAGTTAAACGTTAACCAGGAAAACCTGGTACTGTATCTTTTGAAAGCGGATGAAAATATCCTTGCCTTTGCCGATTCAAATGGAAAGTTGCTGGTCGGTGACGAAGATTTCAGTTACACACTTAACAGGCGATTTTAGATGTTCGCCCAAAACAAAGGACGTCGCTTTTTGGAATACACAACGTCCTTTATCGGAAGCCAGGTGTTAATTTGCTTCTGTATATTTCTTAAAATTGTCAAGTATAGCTTGCCAGCCGCCTTTTTGCATTTCGAGTGAATTTGTACTTTCCGCTTCAAAATTTGTCACCACTTTAGTTTTATTCCCCTCTGCAGAAAATGTGATCTTGACGTTTCTTCCATCATCCATAGTGTATTCGATAAATTCATTTTTTCTGACGGCATCATAGGCCCCTCCGAAATCAAATCCAAAACTGCCATCCTTTGCTTCCATTCTTGACAGAAAACGTCCTCCCGGACGCAAATCATTTTCGGCATGCGGAGTATGCCAATCATCTGATGCGCTGTTCCATTGCGTGATGTGTTCCGGCTTTGTCCAGTATTCCCAAACTTTTTCTACCGGTGAATTGACAGTATTCTCAATTGTGATAACTGTTCTTTCCTGTGTTTCCATCGTTTTAAATTTTATTGTTATGATTTTGTTTTGTTGACACAAATATCTGGTGAATAATTGAATCGTGTAATGTGCAAAAGCGACAATAATAGGGTTGTTTGCGACATTGATACTCTCCGGGTTCATGATAATCGAAAACGGCCCGGGTCAAAATAATACATTTTCAATTATGATCGATCATCCAAAGAGTGATACCAAAGCCAGTGTAATGTTTCGTCGGTGATATTTGATAATCCCAAAGTATGAGTTTCCGGTACACCAACCCGATGCCTTTCGAATATTTTTCAAGCGACAAAGATTCAAATCCATATGCATCTAAATTCGTAACGGGGGCATTTGATTGGTCATCTACCTGCGTTACGGTCAGAACATCCTTATAATTATTTCCACGGTAACTAAAGGCCGGTTCAATCGGTTCATAAGTAAAGTCCCAGTCCTGGATATCAGCATCGTTGTTAAAGTTGTACGTCGGCGAATAAGGATGGGTGGCAAGGTGAGCATTACCTCTCCATTGAAATCCCTCTTTGACCGGCATATGCAGTTTGATAATGCGAAAGTTGTCATCAATTAATTCCGTCTGGTCAGGCAAGGGTGTAATAAAATAAGTTCCGTTGGCTGACCATGGCTTTGTACCGGCTGAATCGCGGATATAGGTGTATACACGATAAGAAGGGCGTCCGAGGTTGTCTGTTATCTGTGCATCTATCACATGTTTTGCCTGGTATTTGTGAGTTTGCAAAACAGTTCCGAAATTGGTGTAGGTGAAGGAATCGAGCCGGTACGTTATATATTTTCCAGGCTGCAAAGGCAAATAATCGCTCAACTTTTCAGATACGAACTCTTCCGACTCGGTAGAGCAGGAAGACATAATACACCCAACTATCATTACAAAAAGAAAAGATTTGAACTTCATAAGAGAATTTCGATCGCTAAACTACAAACAAAAATCGGAAAGGACTTTTTAGCCGCGATCCGATAGTGTCTTAATTTGAATTACACAGAAAACCGCAGAGTATACACAGAGTGCCACGGAGGATTTTCTCTACGGTTCTCCGCGTTTCTCAGTGGCTCTCCGTGGCCGTAACTGCACTGGATTAATTGAAGCTGACACACCACCCGCTATCCGTACCCGGAAAGGATAAGACTACCGGCACGGATGTAGAATTTATTACTTCTCCCTGCTTTAGAGTCAGGGTGCTGGGGAAAAAATTCCCTTCTTAAAAGCAATTAACTACCGGCAGGCAATTTGCCAAAGGAATAATACGTTAAGCCTAGGAATATTACGTTAAGCCAGTATCCGGACTCCCTATCTTCCATTTATCAACTTAAAAATGACCATATGCCACAAACAACAACTCTTCGGAAAAAAGCAGTTAAAAAGGCACTTGTCGTAGAAGACGAAGGTGAAATGGGTTTATTGCTGAACATTTTTATTGATGAAAGAAAATTGGAATTGGACTATGTAAAGGATCTGTTGTCCGCCCAGGATTATCTTGAAAAAGAACAGCCGGCAATAATCATCCTTGACAACAAGCTTCCTGATGGATTCGGAGTTGATTTTATTAATTACATCAAAAAAAAGCACCCCTTAGTTAAGATCATTATGATTTCAGGTTTTAGTTCAGTCAGGGATGTTGCTTTGGAAAATGGTGCAGATGTATTTTTGGAAAAACCCTTTACAAGGGATCAACTTCACGAGGCGATCAACGATCTCTTGCCCACTCTTTAACTGTTGGTCTGTTTATTTGGCACCTATTGTTTTTTTTGTAGATACTGCCAGGTTATCTTAGCAAATAAGTAACCCCATTAATAATTTGGGTATCTGAACCCGATTTTAATGCACCCTGGAACTCTTTTCTTTCGTGTGAAGTATACCAGGTATATGAAGATGAACCAATGCTCTTTATTTTTCCCTTAATCACCTTATCGTCAAATGTAGAGTAATAGGTAATCTGGGTATTCCCCACAGATTTTAATTTACTCCTGAAAGCCTCGTTCTCTGAAGCAGGGTAATAATCCAATAGAACATGACCGGCCGATTTTAATTTTCCCTGATTGAGCGTGTTTTCATAGCTGGCAAAATAATCCAGTGTCACTCTACCGATAGACTTCAGTTTTCCGGCCTTTGAACTTTCTTCCGCTGCAGTATAATATTTAAATGTACATGTGCCTATGCTTTTGACCTTACCGCGTAAAACTGAATCATATTCTGACTGGCTGTAATGGTCAACTCGCCCAAGATAAGGCTGCAATTTTCCCGTATAATAATTATATCTGCCTGTTCCCGGGTCCGTTCCCCATTCAAGCAGATTACCGTCCTCCGAAATTCTTATGATCACTTTTTGATCTGTAATAAAAGAAAAAGAAGAAAGGGTACTCCCGCTTGAGAATATGACCTGGCTTAATTCCTGTGATCGGGTGGTTATGGCGAAAAGCATTACGGCGACTGCAAAAAAGGGCTTGCTCATTCTGGGTGTGTTATTCTATAAAGTTATAAAATTCACGGTTATGACCGTGTTTAATTAAAAAGCCGCCTGCAAAGCGTTCCGGGGTAAGAATACCCGCTTCGGAATCTTATTTTTACCAAAACAATTACGATGCGAAACCTTACCGCCATTGCGTTTTTTTTCTTTAGTCTTTCTTTGCAAAGCCAGCCGTTAACCAGTCCTCAAATCGACGACCTGGTGGAACGGACCCTCAAAGCATTTGATGTTCCGGGCATATCTGTCGGAGTAATAAAGGACGGAAAGGTGATCCATGCCCGCGGATATGGAGTTCGCTCATTGAACTCAACCCAAAAGACAGATGAAAATACATTGTTTGGAATCGCCTCCAACACTAAGGCATTTACCTGCGCTTCGTTAGGTATCCTGGTCGACGAAGGAAAGATAAAATGGGATGATAAGGTAAGAGACTATATACCGGAGTTTAAATTATACAATCCTTACGTAACCGAAGAGTTCACTATCCGTGACCTGCTAACCCATAGAAGCGGATTGGGTCTGGGCGCGGGCGATTTGATGTTCTTCCCTGATTCAAGCGACTTTGAATTGAAGGACATAATTTACAATCTCCGTTTTTTAAAACAGGTATCGGGCTTTCGCACCAAATACGATTATGACAATAATCTTTATATTATCGCCGGTGAAGTGGTGGCAAGAGTGTCAGGGAAAAGCTGGGATGACTTTGTCCAGGAGAGGATCATTCAGCCATTAGGAATGAGTAAAACGGCGACTTCATTTGACCGGCTGAAAGACAAAACGAATGTTATTGATGCCCATGCACCCGTGAACGGCAAAGTACAGGTGATCGCCCGAAGTACAATGAAAGTAGGGCATTCTGCAGGTGGTGTCAATTCAAATATCACCGATCTCTGCAAATGGGTGCAGCTATGGCTAAACAGGGGAAAATATGGTGATGGCCTTTCCCAAACACTATTCTCAGCAAATGTTTACCGTCAAATGACTTCGCCACAGACAATAGTACAGGTCGGTGGTCCCGGTCCTTATAATACACATTTTGCTGCTTATGGTCTTGGGTTTTTCCTGAGTGATGTGAAAGGATATAAGCAGGTAACACATACAGGCGGCCTGGAAGGAATGGTGACGCAAATAACCATGATACCTGAATTAAATCTTGGTATTATAGTTCTGACTAACCAGCAGGAAGGTGATGCTTTTAGTTCTATCACCAACCAGATCAAAGACGGTTATTTTGGAATTACGGGCACCGACAGGGTAAATGAATATTCGACTCAAAGAAAAAAACAACTTGCAGGCGGAAACCATTTGGTTGATTCTATCTGGAATGAAATGGAAATGGTACAACGATCGTCAAAAGCAAAACCGGATTTTAATTTATTTGCCGGCACATACCGGGACGAATGGCTTGGCGATGTAATTATTTCCATCAAAAATGGGAAACCATGGTTTGATTCGAAGCGTTCTCCTAAACTAACCGGCGAGATGTTTTATTATAAAGCGAATACGTTTGTAGTGAAATGGCGGGACCGGAGCATGGATGCGGATGCATTTGTGAGTTTTAGTTTGGATGAAGATGGTAAAGCCGCCGGTATAAAAATGAGAGCGGTTTCA
>JANWHX010000085.1 GCA_025450235.1 Chitinophagaceae bacterium
GTATGGCTTATAAAATTATTTCCCAACTATTTGGAGGATATAGGCCTCAACCCTACCTTTGCACTCCCAAAAGAAAATTGGGATTTTACCAATGTCTCAGCGAATCAGGATCAAATTACAATCTTACGATCATAACCTGGTAGATAAATCTGCCGAGAAGATCGTAAAAACAGTCCGCAGCACCGGCGCTGTTGTTACAGGACCTATTCCTTTGCCAACACGCAGAAAGATATTTACGGTTTTGCGTTCACCCCACGTAAATAAGAAGAGTCGTGAACAATTCCAGCTGGCTACGCACAAACGCTTACTGGATATTTATACCTCTTCAAGCCGTACTGTTGATGCGCTGAGCAAACTCGACCTTCCGAGCGGAGTGGAAGTGGAGATCAAAGCATGATCGCGGATTTCGCGGATAAGAATCACGGATTTCTTGGATGATAATTCGGATTGCACTGATTGAAAGTTCTTTAAATAAACGAAAACATCCATCTCTCAAATCCGCTCAGGCGGGAGAAGAGAGCTCTGGAGCGCGGAATGAAGGGTGTGTGTAATCTTTAGAAATCCTTTCATCCGCGATCAGTTCTTATAAATAAATTAAATCATCTATCTCTCAAATCCGCTTAGGCGGGAGAAAAGAGCTCTGGAGTGCGGAATGAAAGGTCTGCGAAATTTTCAAAAACCTTTCATACGCGATTAACATAAAACAAGCCATTCAGGGTTTGTTTACTGCCGGTACTTCTGGAAAAAAGAAAAGGTCGGTGGCAAACGGGGATTGAAGTAATATCATTGGTTTCAAACTAATGATAACTGTCCCAATAATCCTGCAGGCATAAATTGTAAACAATGAAAGGTATTATTGGGAAAAAGATCGGAATGACGAGCATCTTCGATCCCTCGGGTAAGCAAACAGCCTGCACGATTATCGAGGCTGGCCCCTGTGTGGTTACGCAAGTGAAAACCATTGAGTCTGATGGTTACAATGCTCTCCAGCTTTCTTTCGGCGATAAAAACGATAAACACTCCAACCTGGCCGAAAAGAATCACTTCGCAAAAGCTTCTACTTCTCCCAAAAAATTTTCTAAAGAGTTCCGCAATTTCGCTATTGAAAAAAATATCGGTGAAACGATTACTGTCGACATTTTCGCTGAAGGGGATAATGTTGAAGTAGTAGGTACTACAAAAGGTAAAGGTTTCCAGGGTGTGGTGAAGCGTCACGGATTTCATGGTGTGGGTGGTCAGTCACATGGTCAGCACGATCGTAGCCGTGCCCCGGGTTCTATTGGTAACTCATCTGATGCAAGCCGGGTAATGAAAGGAATGAGAATGGGTGGCCGCACAGGAACAGATCGGGTAAAATTGAAAGGATTGAAAGTGGTAAAAATATTTCCTGAGCAGAATTATATTTTGATCAGTGGTTCAGTGCCGGGATATAATGGTTCAATTGTCTTAATTCAGAAATAACGTAAACCTATAAGGTTCTAAAAATCTTATAGGTTTTTAAATGAAATACAATGCAAGTCGAAGTTTTAAGCATAAAGGGTAAGAAGACCGGCAGAACAGTTGAACTGCCTGAAGAGATATTTGGTTTGGAGCCAAACACTCATGCAGTTTACCTGGCAGTAAAACAATATCTCGCTGCACAACGCCAGGGTACACATAAAGTAAAGACCCGGGCAGAAGTACAGGGTGCAAGCCGTAAACTGCATCGCCAGAAAGGTACGGGTGGAAGCCGCAAAGGAAATATCCGTAACCCTTTATACAAAGGTGGTGGTACTATTTTCGGACCCAAGCCGCATTCGTATGACATAAAATTGAATAAGAAAGTGAAGGATATCGCGAAATTCTCTGCTCTTTCAGATAAAGTGAAAGAAAAGAGCCTGGTCGTGGTGGAAGATATTAAACTCGATAAACCAGCGACACGTGAATTCGCTTCTATTTTAAAAAGCCTTAAGGCTGATGATAAGAAAGTTCTGTTCTTAACCGCAGATCCGAATAACACGAATGATAACCTATATCTTTCTTACAGGAATATGCCGAATGTTTTAGGATACCAGTTTATCGATATGAACACGTATGATATTGTGAATTCAAACCTGGTGGTATTAACAGAGGCAGCGATCAACCAATTGAACGAAGATTTAAAGGACGCATAATAAAATAAAAAAAGGAAAGAAATGAAACTTTCTGAAGTATTGTTAAAACCGGTATTGACTGAGAAAGCAAATGCACAACAGGATAAGTTGCGCCGTTATGCTTTTAAAGTGGCCAAAAAAGCAAACAAACTGGAGATCAAAAAAGCTGTTGAAAGCTTTTATGGTGTAACTGTTACGAATGTAAATACGTCAGTATCTCCGGGAAAAAATAAATCAAGATTTACAAAAGCTGGAGTAATATCAGGCCGCAAGCCATCTTACAAGAAAGCTTATGTAACCGTAGCTGAAGGGGATACGATTGATTTGTATTCGAATATTTAGATATCCCTCTTGCTCCCTCCAAGGAGGGAAAGTTGAATGGCAATCAACCGCCGCGAAGTGTTGGAATGTTGACTTTTAATTGATTTTTTAAAATGGCATTAAGAAAATTTAAACCCGTTACAGCCGGAACCCGTTGGAGAATCGGTAATGCATACGCAGAGGTTACTACGAATGTACCCGAACATACGCTGGTAGAGCCAAAGAAAAGAACTGGCGGTCGCAATTCTTCTGGTCATTTATCGATGAGATACAGAGGGGGCGGTCATAAGAAGAAATACCGTATCGTTGATTTTAAAAGGAATAAAAAAGACGCGATCGGTAAAGTGTTAACTATTGAATACGATCCGAACCGCACAGCGTTCATTGCTTTGATAGAATATGCCGACGGAGAAAAAAGATACATCATTGCTCCGCAGGGTCTGCAGGTTGGCGCATCGGTGGAGAGTGGTGATAATGTAGCCCCTGAAATCGGGAATGCATTACAATTAAAGCACATGCCGCTGGGCACTAACGTTCACAATATTGAAATGCAACCGGGGCAGGGTGGTAAGCTGGCACGTAGCGCAGGTTCATCTGCCCAGTTGACAAATAAAGAAGACAGGTACGCTATATTGAAAATGCCATCGGGCGAGTTGAGGAAAGTATTGATCAATTGTTATGCGACAGTGGGAGTGGTAAGCAACAGCGATCACAGCTTGCAAAGCATGGGTAAAGCTGGCCGAAACCGTTGGAAAGGTATCAAACCCAGAAACCGGGGTGTTGCCATGAATCCTGTGGATCACCCAATGGGTGGAGGTGAAGGTAAAGCTTCCGGTGGTCAGCCTAGAAGCAGGAATGGGCAGTATTCGAGAGGGTTGAAAACAAGAACAAGAGGAAAAGGAAGTGATAAGCTGATCATTCAACGTAAAACCGGAGCTAAACTGGCTACACAGAGCTGATAAATCACAGGAAAAATTTGAAATTTAAAATTATATGGCACGTTCGATTAAAAAAGGACCTTATGTAGCTTCTCATCTTGAAAATAAGATACTGGCTATTAATGAGGGCAAAAACAAAAAGAGTGTTATTAAGACCTGGAGCCGTCGTTCAACGATAACTCCGGACTTTGTTGGGCACACTTTAGCGGTGCATAACGGAAATAAATTTATTCCCGTGTATGTAACAGAGTTTATGGTTGGACACAAACTCGGCGAATTTGCCCCAACACGCCAATTCAAAGGACATTCAAGTAAGAAGATAGAAGCAGCTTAAAAAGTCGGGAGCCTGAAGTCGGGAGTCAGAACCCGATGAGAGCTCGCACAAAACATAATAAATGGAAGCGATAGCAAAACTGAGAAATTATCCCACGTCACCACGCAAAATGCGTTTGCTGGCTGATTTGATCCGTGGCAAGAGAATAGACAATGTGTTGGCAGAACTGGAACATAATCCGAAGCATCCCGCCGTGCCTTTGCGGAAGTTGGTATTAAGCGCCATTAACAACTGGAAACAAAAGAATGAAGGTGGTGATGAAACGCAATTAGTGGTAAAGACAATTTTTGTGGACGGGGCAAGAACATTAAAGAGAATGCGTCCCGCACCGCAAGGCCGTGGATACAGGGTCCGGAAAAGAAGCAACCATGTAACGGTGATCGTGGATACGAAAACTGAAAAAACCCAGGCCAAAGCAGCTAAAGTAAAAGAAGAAGAAGTAGCAGAAGTAGTGGAGGTAAAGGATACAAAGCCTAAAGCAAAAGCGACGACGACAAAAAAGAAGACTACAAAAAAATAATTAACGCATAACCAATAAACATGGGTCAAAAAGCAAATCCGATTGGTAACAGGTTAGGCATCATCCGCGGATGGGAATCTAACTGGTACGGGAATAAGAGAGATTATGCCGGAAAACTGATCGAAGATCACAAGATCAGAACTTATCTCAATGCCCGTATCAACAAAGGGGGTATCTCAAAGATCGTTATTGAGAGAACATTGGGTAAACTGATCATTACGATCCATACCTCCAAGCCTGGTATCATCATCGGTAAAGGTGGTGGTGAAGTGGATCGTATCAAAGAAGAATTGAAGAAGCTGACAGGTAAAGACGATGTACAAATCAACATATTGGAGATCCGTCGTCCGGAACTTGACGCCATGATCGTAGCCGATACGATTGCCAGACAGATAGAGAACCGTATCAATTATAAAAGAGCTATCAAGATGTCAATCGCTTCTGCTTTGCGTATGGGTGCAGAAGGTATAAAAGTAAAAGTAGCCGGTCGCCTGGGTGGTGCTGAAATAGCCCGTACAGAAGAGATCAAGCAAGGTCGTGTGCCGCTTCATACTTTCCGTATGGATATCGATTACGCGAATGTATTTGCATTGACGGTATATGGAAAAATTGGAATTAAGGTGTGGATATGTAAAGGAGAAGTATTAGCAAAGAGGGATTTGAATCCCAACTTTGTGGGCGGTAAGAATGAAGCGGGTGACAGGAGAGAGAGAAGGGACGAACATCATGGAGATCGTCGTGATGACAGACGGGGCGGTGGAGACCGGAGAGGCGGCGGAGGCGGTGGAGATAGAAGAGGTGGTGGTGGCGGCGGAAGAACCGGCGGCGGTGGTGGAGATAGAAGAGGTGGAGGCGGCGGCGGAAGAAGAAATTAAAAGTATTGAGTATTCAGTGCTAAGTATAACAACAAGAGATATCGGTATGTTATCTAAGTACTAAAAATCTAACAAAGATGTTACAACCGAAAAGAACGAAACACAGGAAGATGCAGAAGGGTCGCATGAAAGGCGAAGCTAAACGGGGTACTACCATTGCTTTTGGTACATACGGATTGAAGGCATTGGATCAACATTGGATCACCGATCGCCAGATAGAAGCTGCCCGCCAGGCATTAACCCGTGAAATGAAACGTGAGGGTAATGTTTGGATCCGCATATTTCCGGATAAACCAATTACCCGTAAACCTGCTGAAGTAAGGATGGGTAAGGGTAAGGGTAACCTCGAATTCTGGGCGGCAGTAGTAAGACCGGGTCGAATCTTATTTGAAGTAGATGGAGTAGATGAAAAAACTGCAAATGCATCGTTGAAGCTTGCAGCGGGAAAACTGCCGATCAAAACAAAGATCATAAAGAGAAGGGATTTAATGGCGTAAAAACAATTTGAAATTTTCAAACTATAAAAATGTCAAAGAAAGCAGATTTTGTAAAGAGCATCCATGGTATGAATGAGCTTGACCTGAAGGCCCGCATGGAAGAAGACAAACAGCGGTTGAAAAAACTGAAGTTTGCTCACGTAATATCTCCATTGGAGAATCCGATGACCATCCGCGGATTGCGCCGGGATATTGCACGTTTGACAACAGAATTGAAGTTAAAGCAACAGCAAGCATAAAAAGCAACGAGCTGCGAGCCAAAAGCTACGGGCCCGTTCAATAATATAAAAGTTTCATTGCTATAGGGTAGAGCCCGCCGCTCACAGCTTATAGCTCAAAGCTCAAAAAAAATGGAAGCAAGAAATTTAAGAAAAACAAGAATAGGTGTCGTCACCAGCAACAAAATGGCAAAGACCATTACAGTTGCTATCGAAAGAAAAGTAAAACACCCCATCTATGGTAAGTTCTTAAAGAAAACCACCAGTTTGCATGCGCATGATGATAAGAATGAGTGCAGCATTGGTGATGTCGTAAAGATCATGGAGACCCGTCCCCTGAGCAAAACGAAACGCTGGAGGCTGGTGGAAGTAGTAGAAAAAGTGAAATAGTATTTAGTACTGAAGTACTCAGTATGCAGATAAAAGGATTTTAAACGTCTCAGTACTTAATAGTAAATACTGGGTACTTAAAAAAAAACAAGATGATACAGCAGGAAAGCCGGTTAAATGTCGCGGACAACAGTGGTGCCAAAGAGGTGCTTTGTATCCGTGTACTCGGCAACAGCGGACAGCGTTATGCGAGAATTGGCGATAAGATTGTCGTTACTGTAAAAGATGCATTGCCGCAGGGTGGTATCAAGAAAGGAACAGTTGCTAAAGCTGTAATAGTTCGAACCACTAATAAGCTGCGCCGCAAAGACGGATCATATATCCGGTTTGATGACAACGCAGTAGTATTATTGAACCAGGCAGACGAGCCCAGGGGTACCCGCATATTCGGACCGGTAGCAAGGGAATTGCGTGACAAAGGATATATGAAGATCATTTCATTGGCACCGGAGGTGCTATAAGCTGAAGGTAAAAAGCTGAATGCGGAAGCCATGACAGATCAAATTTAAAAAGAATAGCGTTTTGCATTAAGCACTAAGCATTTCGCACAAAGCATAAAGCATAAAAAGATGAAAGCAAGATTTAGACCCAAATTTAACATCCGGAAAGGTGATAGCGTAGTGGTTATCGCCGGTGATGATAAGGCGCTTGATAAACCACGTATTGTGAGACGGGTATTAGTAGACGAAAGTAAAGTTATCGTGGAAGGCGTAAACATTGTGACGAAGCACACAAAACCTTCTGCACAGAATACGAAAGGGGGCATCGTTAAAAAAGAAGCACCTATCCATATCAGTAATGTGATGCTTTGGGATCCTGCCCAAAAAAGTGGTGCTAAAGTAACCCGTGTGAGAAAAGACGGTAAGACGGAAAGAGTTTTTAAAGTAAAAAAAGAAGCTGAAGGAGGTAAAAAATAATGGCAACGAAAACATATACTCCAAGACTGGCCGATAAGTACAAAAAAGAAGTTGTACCTGCGCTGGTAAAGAAGTTTGGTTACAAGAGCGTAATGCAGGCTCCAAAACTGGAAAAGATCTGCCTTAACCGCGGAGTAAACGGGGCAGTAACTGATAAGAAACTTGTCGACGTGGCCCTGGAAGAAATGACGATTATCAGTGGGCAGAGAGCAGTGGCGACTATGTCGAAGAAAGATATTTCAAACTTTAAGCTTCGCAAGCATATGCCAATCGGTACAAGGGTCACGCTTCGGGGAGTTAAAATGTTTGAATTCCTGGATCGTTTGATTGCGACAGCGTTGCCCCGCGTTCGTGACTTCAGGGGAGTAAATGAAAAATCATTTGATGGCCGCGGTAATTACACAATGGGTGTTACTGAGCAGATCATTTTTCCGGAGATTGATATTGACAAGGTAAATAAGATCACCGGCTTTGATATCACGTTTGTAACGACGGCCAACACAGATGAAGAAGCATATGAACTCTTGAAAGAATTAGGCATGCCGTTTAAAAATGCAGCAAAAACTGGCTAGCATGATCCCGGTAAGGAAGTTCGGAACCGGAATTTGAAATTTTAAAATTTGAAATTTTTTAAAAAATTATGGCAAAAACATCAGTAAAAGCCAGGCAAAGAAAAAGAGAAAAAATGGTTGCACAATTTGCCGCCAAGCGGGAAGAGCTGAAAAAAGCCGGCGACTGGAAAGCGTTGGATAACCTCCCAAAGAATTCTTCGAGGGTGCGTTTAAAAAACCGTTGTGCTATGACGGGCCGTCCAAAAGGATATGTACGTTATTTCGGCATATCGCGAATAGCTTTGAGAGACATGGCTCTTAATGGAAAAATACCGGGTTTAAAGAAAGCTTCCTGGTGAGTTGTGAGTGAACTCGTCGCTGAGTACTCACAAATAAGAAACAAAATGTAAAACTGAATTAATTAGTATAAAATGGTAACAGATCCTATAGCAGATTTCCTGACAAGAATCCGTAATGCGCAGATGGCGGGCCATCGCATTGTAGATATACCGGCTTCTAATTTGAAGAAGCGCATGACCGAGATTTTGTATAACCAGGGCTATATTCTGAAATATAAGTTTGAGGATGATAATAAACAAGGCGTCATTAAAATCGCTTTGAAATATGATCTTCAATCAAAGCAGCCTGCTATTCAAAGCATGGAAAGAGTTAGTCGCCCGGGTTTGCGCCAGTATTCAAAGCCAGCTGATTTTCGCCGGGTGAAGAATGGCCTGGGCGTGGCAATTCTGTCAACATCGAAGGGTGTAATGACCGATAAAGAAGCAAAAGCCCAGAATGTAGGCGGAGAGGTTCTTTGCTATGTATATTAAAAGCAAAATGTAAAAGTGAAAGATCAAAAGTGTGTTGAAAATTTTGAATTTTACTTTTTAGTTATCAAGATTAATTAGAAAATTAAAAGCGATTTTATGTCTCGTATAGGAAAAAAACCGGTTTCTGTTCCGAAGGGTGTTACGATCACGGTGAACAATGAGAATGTGATCACTGTTAAAGGCCCTAAAGGAGAATTAAAACAGGCTATTGACCGCGATATAAAAGTTGACGTAAAAGAGGGTGAAGTAAACTTTATTCGTCCAACCGACCAGATCAGGCATCGCGCACTTCATGGATTATACCGGTCTATTACATCCAATCTTGTGAAAGGTGTAACAGAGGGTTATACAAAGAAACTGGAACTGATCGGTGTGGGTTTTAAAGCCGCCAGCCAGGGAAATGTGCTGGACCTTACTTTAGGTTACTCGCACAATATCATTTTTGAAATACCAAAAGAACTTAAAGTAGCTACTGCGCAGGAAAAAGGCCAAAACCCTACTATTACATTAGAAGGCATAGATAAACAATTGATCGGCCAGGTTGCCGCGAAATTGCGCGGCTTGCGTAAGCCTGAACCATACAAAGGCAAGGGTGTTCGCTATGTGGGTGAAATCGTTCGTAAGAAGGCTGGTAAAGCAGCTGGTAAATAAAACTGTTAAGGTTTAAAGCAAAAGATTATGAATCCAAAGGTTAAATCATTAAGAAGAAAAAATATCCGTTTTCGCATTCGCAGGAAAATTGGCGAAGGCACGGCTCAGAAACCGCGATTGTCGGTGTTCAGGAGCAATACTGATATTTATGTGCAGCTGATCGACGATATAAATGGTCAGACGCTGGCATCTGCTTCTTCCAGGGATAAAGACATTAAAGCACAGAAAGGAAATAAAGTGACCACCAGTAAATTAGTGGGTACGGCTATTGCAAAAAAAGCAACTGAGCTGGGGATAGAGAACATAACCTTTGATCGTGGTGGTTATTTGTTTCATGGCCGGGTAAAATCGGTCGCTGATGGCGCAAGGGAAGGCGGATTAAAATTCTGATAACAACACTCAAACTTTTAATTACAACTAGAAATGTCAAAATATAACGTAGTCAAGGTAAAAGCCGGGGACCTGGAATTGAAAGATAAAGTGGTCGCCATTAACCGTGTTGTGAAAACAACCAAAGGCGGTCGTGCATTCAGTTTCTCTGCACTCGTAGTTGTCGGCAACGAGAACGGCGTCGTCGGGCATGGTTTGGGAAAGGCAAAAGAGGTACAGGAAGCAATCACTAAAGGAATAGAAGATGCCAAGAAGAACCTGATCAAGGTTCCCGTGATGCATGGTACTATCCCGCATGATCAATGGGCAAAGGAAGGTGCGGCAAAAGTATTGATCAAACCAGCTGCACACGGTACAGGAGTGATCGCAGGAGGCAGCATGCGTGCAGTATTGGAGGCAGCCGGCGTCACAGACGTATTGGCAAAATCGCTTGGTTCAGCTAATCCGCATAATGTGGTAAAGGCTACATTCAAAGCATTAGCGTTATTGCGTGAACCGGTGAGCGTTGCCAAAACACGGTCATTGGGTTTGAAGAAAGTATTCAATGGGTAATAATCAGTTGGCAGTCGCCAGTCGGCAGTCAATACAAAGAGACTGATATGAAAAAGATAAAAATAACATTAATAAAAAGCCCCATAGACAGACCTGAGCGTCAGAAACTGACATTGCAGGCACTGGGTTTGGGTAAGACAAATTCCAGCAAAGAAGTAGAGGCCACACCGCAGATACTGGGCATGGTTCGTAAAGTGGAGCACCTGGTAAAAGTGGAAGAAGCGAAATAAAGTCAAAATTCAAAAGTAAAAAGTAAAAAGACATCGGGAAGATTCCTATCGTTCGGGATCACCAACTCAAAGGAAACATATTTTGACTTTTGCATTTTTACTTTTGACTTTTTAATTAACAGCGAGGGGTGATTCCCCGTTAAGTTTAAAATCATAAAAATGAAATTACACGAATTAAGGCCTGCAAAGGGCGCAACACACAAGGTAAAAAGGATTGGACGCGGTGACGGTTCAGGACACGGCGGTACATCTACAAAAGGTACGAAGGGTGGCCAGAGCCGTGCCGGTTATAAAAGGAAAATGGCTCATGAGGGTGGCCAGATGCCAATCCAACGCCGTATTCCAAAACGTGGATTTAATAATGTCCACCGGGTTGAATACAAAGTGCTCAACATAGGACAGATAGAACAATTGGCTGAAAAATATGGATTGAAAGAATTTTCAGTGGAGAATCTTTATGTAAATAATTTGATTGGCCGGACTGATAAAGTAAAGATTTTAGGGAACGGAGAATTGAAAGGCAAATTCACTTTTAAAGTGAATGCGGTTAGTGAAAAAGCGAAAGCAGCTATCGAAGCAGCCGGAGGTTCTGTTGAGATCCTAAAGTAAATTCGTTAAATTGCATAGGCGCACCAGGTGCGTCTTTTAAGTGTAAGGGCTCGTAAATCTTTTTAACTCCGTGAAAAAATTAATACAGACACTAAAAAATATTTGGAGCATCGAAGAACTGAGAGGTAAGATACTCTTTACTTTAATGCTCATTGTTGTTTACAGGGTAGGTTCCCATATTGTATTGCCGGGTATCAATCCTGTTATCCTTGACGCGAATCCCGGACAGGCACAGAACGGAATTCTGGACATGATCAACACATTTGCAGGAGGAGCCTTTAATAAAGCTTCCATTTTTGCATTAGGGATCATGCCTTATATCTCTGCATCCATCTTTATGCAATTGATGACGGTACTGGTGCCGAAATTCCAGAAAATGCAGAAAGAAGGAGATAGCGGTCGCAAGAAGATCAACCAAATGACCCGCTATCTGACTGTATTAGTGACTATTTTACAGGCTTCGGCCTATGTTACCTATTTGCACCAGACAGCGGGCAACGCCATTTTACCCGAATATCCCTATTTCTGGTTGTCTACAACGATAGTGCTTACCGCAGGTACATTGTTTGTGATGTGGATGGGTGAAAAGATCACTGACAAGGGTTTAGGCAATGGTACATCACTCATTATCATGATAGGTATCCTGGCCAGGTTACCGCAGTCTTTTATGCAGGAGTTGGTGGCTAAATCGAATCCGGCTGGCCAGATCCTGGTTTTCATAATCGAGATTGTAATACTTATTGCTATCATCATGGCATGTATCATCCTGATACAGGGTGTCAGGAAAGTTCCGGTCAATTATGCAAAACAAATCGTGGGTAACAGGCAGTTCGGGGGTGCCAGGCAGTTCCTTCCACTGAAAGTAAACAGTGCGGGAGTTATGCCAATCATATTTGCCCAGGCTATTATGTTTTTACCTACACTTGTTACGCTTGGCAAAACAACGCCTATATCCCGAATGTTCACCGACCATGAGGATATTGGCTACATGCTTATTTATTCCGTGGTCGTGATTGGGTTTACTTTTTTATACACGGCTCTAATATTTAATCCAAAACAGATAGCAGAAAACCTGAAACAGAATAATGGATTTATCCCCGGTGTTAAACCCGGGCAGCCCACCGCTGATTATATCGGTAACGTGATGGATAAGATCACTTTCCCGGGTGCTGTCGCGCTGGCTATCATAGGTATCCTGCCGGGGATTGCTGACCGTTTAGGCGTAACACAAGGTTTCGCTACTTTCTTTGGAGGCACGTCCTTATTGATCATGGTTGGAGTCATACTTGACACATTGCAGCAAATAGAAACTCAACTGCTGATGCGTCAGTATGATGGATTGATGAAGAGTGGCCGTATCCAGGGCCGCCAAACGACTTCTGCTGTTCAGTATTAATTAAGCACTTGACATAATTGAGACCCGGCAATTTATATTTGCCGGGTTTTTACTTTTTGTTTTAATTACAGTAG
Organism: Chitinophagaceae bacterium; assembly: GCA_025450235.1. Classification (GTDB taxonomy): domain Bacteria; phylum Bacteroidota; class Bacteroidia; order Chitinophagales; family Chitinophagaceae; genus VBAT01. The sequence continues at coordinate 12,426 of JANWHX010000085.1, forward strand.
TCGATACTTGTGCCGCAGACGTAAATTTATTAATTTTGGTAGTTAATTATGATGATCTTAAAAACAAATGAACAGGTAGAGCTGATGCGGCAAAGCGCTTTACTTGTAAGTAAGACGCTGGCTGAAATAGCAACGATATTAAAGCCGGGAATGACTACTTTGGAGATTGACAACCGCATTGGACAGTTTGTGCGCGATCACCATGCCGACCTTTCATTCTTAGGTTACCGCGGTTATCCATTTAATTCATGCATTTCTGTAAATGATGTGGTCGTCCACGGTTTTCCCAATAAATATGAGCTGAAAGATGGCGACATTGTGTCTATAGACATTGGCGTTATACTAAATGGATGGCATGGGGACCATGCTTACACGTTTGCAATAGGGGAGCCGGAAGACGATGTAAAACAGCTTGTGCGCGTTACCAAAGCATCTTTATATAAAGGAATTGAAAAAGCAGTTGCCGGAAACCGTGTGGGTGATATTTCCTTTGCCATACAGGACTATACCGAAAAAAAGCACGGCTATGGTGTGGTGAGAGAATTAGTCGGTCATGGATTGGGGCAAAACCTCCATGAAGATCCACAGGTCCCCAATTATGGCAGAAGGAATGACGGTAAGAAATTAAAAGAGGGATTAGTGTTGGCGATAGAGCCGATGATAAATCTTGGAAGAAAGGAAGTATTAACCGAAGAAGATGGCTGGACCGTGAGGACAAAAGACGGTAAGCCTTCTGCCCATTTTGAACATGATGTTTGTGTAAGAAAAGACAAAGCTGATATTTTATCCGATTATAGTATAATTGAAAAGGAAGAAGAGCGCAATCCCGATTTATTTGTTGCATCTGCTGCTATAGAATCCTATAGTTGATTACTACTCTTGGGTCCTTCCATATTTCCTGGGGGCTGATGTATGTATCATGACGCCGAAAAACAACACCGGCTTTGGAAAAAGCATCCCGTACAAGTTCCGAACAGATATAATTCTTATTTCTTTCCCTTTTACCAACACGAAAAAGTATACGTACAAAAATGCGAATGATCTCCCAGGTATCATAAGGTCTTGTCAGCTCATCTAACCCAAAGCTGATAGCTTTATTCATTCTTTCCTGTTCAATGTTAAAATTCAATTTTGCTACTACAACCTGTCCTTTATAAGGTCGTTTGGTTCCTTTATAGTCTTTCAGGTATTTTGATAAAGGTATTAAGCGGATACCCACTTTGGGTTCTGCTTCCAGCACCATTACCCGCTGAAGCTCGTCATCTTTATAAATGATCGCCACATGACTCCATATACTTTTTGTAAGACGTTGAATGAGGTTGGAAAACGTATAACTGCCGGAACTAAAAAAAATATGACCTGTCTTTAGCTGGTCACGAATCGAGTCATACCTGAATAGAGGTAATTTTTTTAGTTGTTTCTTGGTAAGAGGCTCCGCCATGAGATGCTAACTTAATGAAAATTCATTATTCTTTCATTCGTATCTTCCGGAATATAATGTCAATTGAAATGAAAAAGATATTTGCGCTCGTTCATACTTTGATGCTCTTACAAAATTCCGGATATTGCCAATCTGTCGAAACATTGAAAGTGCGGGAATATCGTGTAGCTCATGTAAAAGATATCATGGCCGAATTCGTATACTTTCTCTCGATCCCGAATGTGGCCATAGATACCTTAAATCTTCGAAAGAACGCGGTATTCATTATGGATATGATGGAGAAGCGTAATATAGGGGATGTACAACTTTTATCTCCCGCGACAGCCGGGGCCCCGCCTTCTATATATGGAGAAGTGAAAGTACCCGGCGCAAAACAAACATTGATATTTTACGCTCATTATGATGGTCAGCCTGTAAATCCGGCACAATGGTTAAAAGAACTTGAACCTTTTACGCCGCAACTGGCCAATGGAGTTTTAGGAGCTGGTGGTGAAATCATAGATATAGCCGGACAATCGGGCTCATTTGATCCTGAATGGAGGATCTATGCCCGTGGCGCTTCTGATGATAAAGCAGGAGTGATAGCTATTCTCAATGCTTACGATGCCATCATCAAAAGCGGGTTAAAACCAGCCTGTAATATTAAATTCTTTTTTGAAGGCGAAGAAGAGGCCGGCTCGCCTCATTTAAATCAGATATTAGAAAAATACAGCTCCCTGCTTCAGTCGGATCTGTGGGTCATTTGTGACGGACCAGTGCATCAATCGGGAAAGAAACAGGTAGTCTTTGGTGTTCGGGGTGATGCGCATATTGACCTCACTGTTTATGCTTCAAAGCGTCCTTTGCATAGTGGACATTATGGAAACTGGGCGCCCAATCCCGCGATGATGCTGGTTAAGTTGCTGGCTTCAATGAAAGACGACAACGGGAAAGTGACGGTCAAAGGCTTTTATGACGATGTCATTCCGTTAACGGCGGCCGAAAAAAAAGCCTTGCAGGAAATTCCATCCGTGGATGCCCAAATGAAAAGAGAACTTGGGATAATTAATAATGAAATGCCGGGTAAGTCATTAATGGCCTCAATTCATCTTCCTTCCTTAAATATAAACGGAATGCAAAGCGGCAATGTGGGCAAAATGGCCAGCAACCAGATTCCGACCATGGCAACTGCCGTTCTTGATCTTCGCCTGGTTCCGGGTAACGATTGGCAAAAACAGCAACAAAAGGTGATCGACCATATCCGCCGGCAGGGATATTATGTTATTGATCGGGAGCCAACCGACCCCGAAAGAAGGAAATATCCGCGGATCATTAAAGTAATTCCAGGCCGGGATGGATACAATGCGCAACGAACATCGATGGAACTTCCCATTGCAAGGAATGTAATACAGGCTGTAAAAAGTACGACATCAGAACCGGTTGTTTTGGTGCCAACAATGGGAGGCAGTCTGCCGTTATTTCTTTTTGAAAAGTATTTGCGTGCTAAAACCATCACAGTGCCGATAGCCAACCATGACAATAACCAGCATGCAGAGAACGAGAATATACGGTTGCAAAATCTATGGAACGGTATTGAGACCATGGCGACATTAATGCTGATGGATCGCTGATTGAATCGCTGATTTCACGGATTGAATGGATTTCACGGATTGAATCGCTGATTGCACGGATCGAATGGATTTCACAGATATTCTTATGAATTCACGACACCTTATAGTTATTGGCGGGGGAGCAGCGGGTTTTTTCTGTGCAATGAATGCTGCAAGATTGAA